>NZ_JASJSI010000078.1:0-20718 GCF_030237085.1 Stenotrophomonas maltophilia group sp. Smal32 | reverse complement strand
CATGAGCACCCTGACCTTCCGCGCCGCGACGTCGGCCGACATCCCCGCCCTGATCACCCTGGTCACCTCGGCCTACCGTGGCGACGCCAGCCGCGTCGGCTGGACCACCGAAGCCGACCTGCTGGATGGCGCCCGCATCGACGCCGAAGGCATCCAGGGCGACCTCGACCGCCCGCGCTCCACCATCCTGCTGGCCGAACGCGAGGGCCAACTGGTGGCCTGCGCCCACGTCGCCGATGTCGACGGCAAGGGCTACTTCGGCATGTTCTCGGTCGACCCGGCCCAGCAGGGCGGTGGCGTCGGCAAGCAGCTGATGGATGCCGCCGAAGCGCACGCCGCGCGCGAATGGAACGTGCCGGTGATGCAGATGACCGTCATCGACGTGCGCGACGAACTGATTGCCTTCTACGAGCGCCGCGGCTACAGCCGCACCGGCATCAAGAAGCCGTTCCCGTATGGCGACGAACGCTTCGGCATTCCCAAGCGCGACGACCTGCGCTTCGAGATCCTGGAAAAGCCGCTGGCCGGAGCCGCCGCGTGAGCGAGGCCTGGACCTTTGTCTGTGCCGGCAACGAGCTGCTGCCGGGTGAAATGAAGAGCGTGTTCGACGAAGTGACCGGCACCCCGATCGTGGTGTTCAACCTCGACGGCGAGCTGTACGCACTGGAAGACCAGTGCACGCATGAAGAGTTCGAGCTGTCCTCGGGTGAGTTCGACACCACCGAAGGCAGTGTGGAGTGCGTGCTGCACGGTGCGCGCTTCGACGTGCGCGATGGCCGCGCCCTGTGCGCCCCGGCCTATACCCCGGTGCCCAAGTTCCCGGTGAAGCGGGAGCACGACGCGGTCTGGACCCGCGACGACCGCGATTGAGGCCGCGCGCCCGCCCCAGGGCACCACCCATGGGGCGGATCTACGGAAGCGCCTTGAGGGCCTTCCCAAGGCGTTTCGGGGACACCCCGGCGGCTGGCCACATTCCGTACATGCGAATCATTATCGTTGATGTTATTCTACGTAACATCTTCGTAACGACTCCGCCCCTGCGCCATGGCTTCGCCCGCGCCCACCGCCACGCTGTGCCAGCTCGCCCGCCACGGGTGGCCGCTGCTTGTGGCCGTGCTGCTGACGCTGCTGCTGGGCTGGTCGGCGTTGCACGAGGGGCGCGGCAGCGATCCGGCCGCACACGGCTGGCAGGCCCACGCGGATGATCTGCTGCAGGCCCTGCCGCTGCCGGAAGCGCCGGCCGACGAATGCCCGCAACACGCCGCCCCTGCCCCCGAGCCACCGCTCGATGGCGAGGGCAGTACACCCTGCACCGGCCTGGCGTCACCGCGCGCCGCGCTTGTCGCACACATCCCGCTGTGGCGCTCCGACGCCCTGCGCTGGCAGCTGCACGATCCCGCACTGCGGTTGAACCCCGGCCACGCACCGCCCGCACCGCACGCCAGCTGAGGCGCCCTGCGGCCTTTGCCGTGCGCCTCATTGCGTTTCGGGCAAGCCGAGCATCGGCTCGGCTCTACAGCACCCGTCTCCTGCCTGCCGCCACGCCTGCGTGCCGGCCCGCGCCCTTTCCTGATCCAAGCCACCGCCACCCAGACCATGACCCACATCAAGACCCGCAAGTACGCCCCGCGCGTTTCCCTGCTCGCCTCGGCCACCCTGGCCGCCGGCTTCGCACCGCTGGCCGCACAGGCCGCCGACGGCGCCGCCTCCGGCACCAACAAGGCCACCGACCTGGACAAGGTGCAGGTGCGCGGCAGCTGGTTCAATCCGTCCTCGCCGAAGTTCACCGCCGAACTGCTGGACACCCCGAAGTCGGTGTCGATCGTCTCGGAGAAGCTGATTGCCGAGACCGGCGCGACCAACCTGCAGGATGCGCTGCGCATGGTGCCGGGCATCACCTTCGGTGCCGGCGAAGGCGGCAACCCGACCGGCGACCGCCCCTTCATCCGCGGCTTCGACTCCCAGAGCAACATCTTCGTCGACGGCCTGCGTGACGTCGGCTCGCAGACCCGCGAGATCTTCGACCTGGAGCAGGTGGAAGTGGTCAAGGGCCCGAGCTCGGCCTACGGCGGCCGTGATTCCGGTGGTGGCAGCCTGAACCTGGTAAGCAAGACGCCGAAGCTGAAGAACGAAACCAGCGCCAGCATGGGCATCGGCACCGACAGCTACGCGCGCGGCACCGTGGACGCCAACTATGTGCTGGGCGATGGCGTCGCCGCCCGCCTGAACCTGATGAAGCACGCGTCGGACATCGCCGGTCGTGATGCGGCCAACGTCAGCCGCTGGGGCATCGCACCGTCGATCGCGTTCGGCCTGAACGGCCCGGCGCAGCTGATCGCCAGCCACTACCACATGCAGAGCGATGACCTGCCCGATGCCGGCGGCTTCCCGTACAACAACCCGTTCACCAGCGGCCCGAACGTGGCCAAGAACGGCGACGGCCGCCCGATGGTGCCGGACCGCAACAACTACTACGGCCTGGTCGACCGTGATTTCCAGCGTACCCGCGCCGATATCAGCACCCTCGACGCCAGCTACGATTTCGGCGGCCACAAGCTGCGCAACATCGCGCGCCTGGGCAACACCAGCAACGACTACCTGTGGACCCAGCCGGACGACAGCAAGGGTAATCCGAACAACTACGGCACCCTGTGGCGCCGCACCAACAGCCGCGCCGTCGACGTCAAGAGCTTCGCCGACCAGCTGGGCCTGACCGGCGCCTTCCAGACCGGCGCGCTCAAGCACAGCTACAGCGCGGGCGTGGAGTACAGCGACGAGAAGATGACCCGCGGCAGCTATCAGATGACGCCGGGCACCGCCAATCCGCTGGAACCTCTCGCGGCCAACAGCTCGGTGTGCCGGGTGTCCGGCGCTGCCACCAACTTCAACTGCACCGACTTCAACAATCCGAACCCGAACGATCCGTGGGCGGCCGGTCAGATCGTCTACCGCAGCAACAAGGCGCTGGACGTTGAACAGCGCACCAAGACCAAGTCCGCCTACCTGTTCGACACCATCGAGCTCAATGCACAGTGGAGCTTCAACGTCGGCCTGCGCTATGACGATTACAGCACCACGCTGACCACGCCGGTGCTCAACGCAGTGCCGACCCGCCTGCGCAACGACAACGATTTCGTGAACTACCAGGCCGGCGTAGTGTTCAAGCCGGTGGCCAACGGCAGCATCTACCTGTCCTGGGGCACCTCCTCGACCCCGCCGGGTATGGACGGTGGCGATGGCTCCGACGGCCTGACCGGGCTGGTGGCCGACCTCAAGCCGCAGGACACCAGGAACCTCGAACTCGGCACCAAGTGGGACCTGCTCGACAACCGCCTGAACCTGACCGCCGCGATCTTCCACACCGTGATGAACAACGCACGCGTGACCGTCGACAACGGTACCAGCCAGAACGCCGGCAAGAAGGAGATCAACGGCTTCGAGCTGGGCTTCAACGGCCAGCTGACCGACGCCTGGAGCCTGTATGGCGGCTACACCTACCTGGATTCGGAGCTGAAGGACAACGGCTTCGTCTGCGCCGTGTCGGGCCGCACCTGCCCGAGCGGTATCTACGTACCGTCGCCGAACAACGGCAACATGTTCCCGAACACCGCCAAGCACAGCGCCAACCTGTGGACCACCTACCGCTTCCCGATCGGCCTGACCATCGGCGCCGGCGCGTTCTACTCGGACAAGCAGTACGGTGATGTCGCCAACACCAAGTGGATCGCCAGCTACACCCGCTTCGATGCGATGGCCAGCTACGCGATCCAGGACAACATCAGCCTGCAGCTGAACGTGCAGAACCTGACCGACAAGACCTACTTCACCAAGGCCTATGCCTCGCACTACGCGAGCATCGCCCCGGGTCGCTCGGCCACCCTGGCACTGAACGTGAAGTTCTGATGTAACTTCGCTCCACCACGGCGGCAGGCTCTCCTGCCGCCGTTTTTGTTTCCGGCGATACTCACCCCATGGCGACCCTTACCCCCATCGACAGCGACGCCCTGGCCGAACTGCTGCAGCACGACCCGGCAGCCGCGTTCGTGCACATCCGCGATGCCGCGCAGGCCGGCCAGGTCGATGCACAACTGCTGCTCGCGCAGATGCACATGGAAGGCAAAGGCACCGCGCAGGATGCCTCTGCCGCGCTGCTCTGGTACGAAACCGCCGCCAACAACGGCGTGCCGATGGCGATGAACATGCTCGGCCGCTGCCATGAGCTGGGCCAGGGCACTGCGCCCGACCCGGCGCTGGCGGCCGTCTGGTACCGCCGCGCGGCCGACACCGGGCTGGACTGGGGCCTGTACAACCTGGCCAACCTGCTGGCCACCGGCCGCGGCGTGCCGCTGGACCGCGCGCAGGCGCTGGCGCTGTACACGCGCGCCGCGCACCTGGGCCACGCCAAATCGATGAACCTGCTGGCCCGCCATCTCGAGGACGGCCTGGAGATCGAGCGCGATCCACAGGCCGCGCTGGACTGGTACCGGCGCGCCGCCGAGACCGGCGATTTCCGCGGCCAGGCCAACTACGCCTCGATCCTGCTGCAGGCCGGCCAGGTCGATCAGGCCGTGCACTGGCTGCGGCTGGCGCTGGCCCACGGCAGCCCGGCGTTCATGGCCCACATCGTGCCGGAGCTGGCAGCGTCCCCGCATCCGCAGGTGCGCGCCCTGGTCGCACCGCCGTCCCACTGAGGAGTTCCGCATGCTGCTGCACATCCCCGACATCCTCAGCGCCGCGCAGGTGGCCGAGTTCCGCCGCCGCCTCGACGTCGCCGACTGGACCGATGGCCGCGAGACGGTTGGCCATCTGGGTGCGCAGGCCAAGCACAACCAGCAGCTGCCCGAGGCCTCGCCGCTGCGCCGCGAGCTGGGCGAGACCGTCCTCGTCGCGCTGGCCCGGCACCCGCTGTTCTTCAGCGCGGCGCTGCCACTGAAGTACCTGCCGCCACGCTTCAACCGCTACAGCGGTGGAGGCACCTACGGTTTCCATGTCGATGGCGCGGTGATGAACCTGGCCAACGGCGAGCAGCTGCGCTCGGACATCTCCTGCACCCTGTTCCTGTCCGATCCGGACGAGTACGAGGGCGGCGAGCTGATCATCAGCGATACCTACGGCGAGCATGAAGTGAAGCTGCCGGCTGGCGACCTGATCGTGTATCCGTCCAGCAGCCTGCACCAAGTGCGGCCGGTGACCCGAGGTGCGCGCGTGGCCTCGTTCTTCTGGGTGCAGAGCATGATCCGCGACGACGTGCAGCGGCGCCTGCTGTGGGAGATGGACAGCTCGATCGAACGCCTGCGGCAGACTGGCGGCGACACCGAAGCGGTGCTGCAGCTGACCGGCGTGTACCACAACCTGCTGCGGCGCTGGAGCGAAGTCTGAGCCCCATCTGGCCGGCCTGCGACATTTTGGCAATCATTCTCATTTGCAACAGCTAACGGCTCTCATTACAATCACGCCCCGTTGATGCTGGCCGCTGCCGGCAAACCACCTGGGGACCCTTGCTTGCTGCGCCCGCTTCGCCCTCGCCCACTGATCCATCGCAAGATGGGTGCCGCCATGCGCGGCCAGCGTCCTGCGCTGGCCAGCCTGCTGGCGTGGGTGGCGATGCTGGCGTTGCTGCTGGGCACCCTGCCGCTGCTGCCGCACCCGGCGACAGCAGCGACCGTGCAGGTACCGCTGGAAGAACGCGGCGGCGAAGGCCCGTTGCAGGAAGAAGCCCCGGCCAAGCTGCGCCGCTGTGCTTCCACCCCGGTGAAAGCGGCCGAGAAGGCACGTCCGCCGCTGCTGCTGGCCAGCCAGTGGCTGCGTACCGAACGTGAACTCGTACCCGCCACGCCGGCCATGCCCGGCGTGCGCCCGGACTGGCCGCTGGCCGCTCCGGACACGCCTTGGGCCGACGCGCCCGGGCGTCGCCAGCAACGCGGCCAGGCGCCGCCGCTCGCCTGATCCACGGCCCGACGTGACCGCCTGCGCGGTCGCACCCGCACGCCGCTGCCTGCTTCATCCCTGCCGCCCCTGACCGGGCTTCCCGTGCATGCCGCGCCCTTCGCGCCCGGCATCGCACCTCTCTGCATCTTTCGAGGTAACTGCCATGGCCCAGCGCCATCGTGTCCGTTCGTCCCTGTCCCGCCCCCTGCTGACCAGCGCCGTGCTGGCGGCGATGGCGGCCCCTGCTTTCGCACATGCAGAGATCGCCGGCGCCCCGCAGACGCTGGACAAGGTGGTGGTCACCGCCTCCGGCTTCGAACAGAAGGTGGTCGATGCGCCGGCCAGCATCAGCGTGGTCAGCCGCGAGGAGCTGAGCAAGCGCCCGTATACCAACCTGGTCGATGCGCTGCGCGACGTCGAAGGCATCGACGTCGGCCTGGAGGCCACCGACAAGAACGGCCGCGCCACCATCTCGATGCGCGGCCTGCCGTCCGAATACACCCTGGTGCTGATCGACGGCCGCCGCCAGAGCAATGTCGGCCAGCTGTACCCGAACAACTTCGGCGGCGGCCAGTTCGCCTACCTGCCGCCGCTGGACGCGATCGAACGCATCGAAGTGGTGCGCGGCCCGATGTCCACGCTGTACGGCTCAGATGCGATGGGCGGCGTCATCAACATCATCACCCGCCGCAACCAGCACAGCTGGCACGGCGCCGTGACCCAGGGCTTCACCGTGCAGCAGGATGACCAGTTCGGTGATGCACGCACCACCGACCTGTACCTCAGCGGCCCGCTGCTGAAGGAGCGCCTCAGCCTGGCAGTGCGCGGCAGCTACTACGATGCCAAGGCATCGAATCCGGAATGGGATGCACTGACCCTGCCCGACGGCACGCTGTGGGAGCGCAGCATCGGCTTCGGTGGCGGTGGCAAGTCGGTGGCCAACACCAACTGGAACACCGGCGTGCGCCTGGACTTCCGCGTCAACGATGACCACGAGCTGTGGCTGGACTACGACGTGTCGCGGCAGAAGTACGACAACAGCGAAGGCCAGACCGGCACCCTGGACAGCCTGGCCAGCCTATGGCGCGTCGGCAATGCGGTCATCCCGAACCCGAACGGCAGCGGCACGGTCACCCGCCGCGTGGTGCAGCCGCGCGTGGGCTACACCGCCTACCAGCGCTACGAGCGCGACCAGCTGTCGCTGACCCACCAGGGCCGCTACAGCTTCGGCACCTGGCAGACCTCGCTGACCCACAGCAAGAGCAGCAACCTCGGCCGCTCGCTGCCGTTGACCCTGGACGAGCGTGCCAACCTGCAGACGCTGTGGAATGACGTCTGCCGTCGCACCGGCGCGGCCAACAACTGCGCGGCCGGCCGTGGCAATGCGCTGACCGCACTCAATCCCAGCGAAATGGCGCGCCTGCAGGCGTTCCTGCCGCGTCCGCTGCGCACCATGGAACTGGAAGGCTACGTGCTCGACACGATGCTGGATCTGGACTTCGGCGCGCACAAGCTCGCTGTCGGCGGCCAGTACAACGACACCGACATGATCGACGGCGTGTTCGGCATGGACGGCGCCGGCTACCGCAGCAACACCAAGCAGAAGCACCGCATGTGGGCGCTGTTCGCCGAGGACAATTGGGCGCTGACCGATGCCCTCACTGCCACCTTCGGCCTGCGCTACGACGACCACAACATCTTCGGCAGCCATCTCAGCCCGCGCGGCTACCTGGTGTGGAACGCCAGCGATGCGTGGACCTTCAAGGGCGGCGTCAGCACCGGCTACAAGACCCCGCGTCCGGACCAGCTGTTCCCGGGCATCACCGGCTTCGGTGGCCAGGGCGTGCTGCCACTGGTGGGTTCGCCGAACCTGAAGCCTGAAACCAGCACCAACTACGAACTGGCCGCGTACTTCGAAGGCCAGCGCTGGGGCTTCAACGTCACCGGCTTCTTCAACAAATTCGAGGACAAGATCGCCAGCGGTGGCACCTTCCCGAACTGCGAAGTGGCGCCGGCCAGCAGCGGCTACTGCGTGGACATCGGCCCGGGCTGGGCCGCGCTGGGCTACAGCACCTTCACCCAGAGCGTGAACATCGACAAGGCCGAGACCCGCGGCGCCGAACTGGCCGGCCACATCGACCTTCTCGACACCCTGCAGCTGCGCGGCAACTACACCTGGACCAGGAGCGAGCAGACCAGTGGCCCGCAGAAGGGTCTGCCGATCACCGGCACCACCCCGGCCAGGCACATGGCCAATGCCAGCCTGAACTGGCAGCTCAACGAGGCCATCAGCCTGTCGCTGATCGGCGAGGGCCGCTACGACCGCTACCGCGACACCCTGCTCGACGCCAACGGCGTCAGCCAGACCCGTTACTACGAGGACTACACCCTCTTCCACCTGGGTGGCAGCTGGAAGGCCACGCCATGGCTGACGGTGAACGCGCGGGTCAACAACCTGTTCGACAAGAACTTCGTCTCGCAGTCGTGCCTGCTGATCAGCCAGAGCGAGTTCAACTGCGTGGACGACTACGCGACCAAGGACCAGCGCCGCAGCTACTGGATTTCGTTGAACGCGAAGTTCTGATCACCGCGCTCCTCCCTGCTTCGGTGGGTGCCGACCTTGGTCGGCACCGCTTCATCCACGCATGGCGTGGATCTACCGCCTCCGGGATACAGAACGACACGCAATTGCGAGCTATTCTCACCAATGATGTAATGGGCAGTCCCCGTCCGCCTCGAACCGTGCCGTGAGCCGTCCTGCCTCTTCCACCGTGCAGCAGCAACAAAGCCGTGGCTTCTGGCTGCGGACGCTGCACCAGTGGCACTGGATCAGTTCGGCAGTGTGCCTGATCGGCATGCTGCTGTTCGCGGTGACCGGCCTGACCCTCAACCACGCGGCGAAGATCGAGGCCAAGCCCCAGGTGCAGAACCAGCACCTGGAACTGCCAGCCGATCTGCTCGGCCAGCTGGGCACGCGCGAAGACGGCAATGCGCCGATCCCGCGACCTGTCCGGCAATGGCTGGACACGCAGCTGGGCATCGCCATCGGCGGCCGCCCGGCCGAGTGGTCGGCCGAGGAGATCTATCTGTCGCTGCCACGCCCCGGCGGCGACGCCTGGCTGAGCATCGATCGCGAGACCGGCGCGGTGGAGTACGAATCAACCTCGCGCGGCGTGGTGTCCTACCTCAACGACCTGCACAAGGGCCGCAACGCCGGACCGGCATGGGGCTGGTTTCTGGACGTGTTCGCCGTGGCCTGCCTGGTGTTCTGCATCACCGGCCTGTTCCTGCTGCACCTGCATGCGCGGCAGCGGCGCATGACCTGGCCGCTGGTCGGCCTCGGTCTGATGATCCCGCTGCTGATCGCCCTGCTGCTGATCCACTGACTTTCCCTCGTTTCCGGAGCCGCCCCATGCGCGTCACCCTCACCATCGCCCTCAGCGGCCTGCTGGCCACCTCGCCGGCCTATGCCACCACCCTCGACATCAACGTCGAAGTGCCCAAGCTCAACGTGGCCGAATACCACCGCCCGTATGTGGCCGTGTGGCTGGAAGGCGCCGACCAGAAAGTCGCGGCCAACCTGTCGGTCTGGTACCAGCAGACCAGCAACAGTGAAGGCCATGGCACCAAGTGGCTGCCCGACCTGCGCCAGTGGTGGCGCAAGAGCGGCCGCACCCTGCAGGTGCCGGTGGACGGCGTGACCGGCCCGACCCGCCCGGCCGGCAAGCACGCGCTGTCGTTCAACGACAGGCAGCCGGCGCTGAAGCAGCTGGCCCCGGGCAACTACACCCTGGTGGTGGAAGCGGTGCGCGAAGTCGGCGGCCGTGAACTGCTGAAGATTCCCTTCACCTGGCCGGCCACCGCCGCACAGAACGGCAAGGCGCAGGGCGCCACCGAACTGGGCCAGGTCACCCTCGCCGTCAAACCCTGACCGTTTGTTCCGGGGTCAGATCCCTTCCACAGGAAGGGCTCTGACCCCATCGCCACATCCCCGGGATCAGAGCCCTCTCCGTTGGAAAGGGATCCGACCCCTTCCAACTGGAGTCCTCCGCATGAAGCGCACGCTCGTCCTCGCCGCCGCCCTGGCCGCTGCCCTTCCCTTCTCCGCCCTGGCCCACAAGGCCTGGCTGCTGCCCTCGCAGACCGTGATCGCCGGCAGCGCGCCGTGGATCACTGTCGACGGTGCGGTCTCCAACGACCTGTTCTACTTCAACCACGTGCCGCTGCGCCTGGAGTCGGTGGTGATCACCGCGCCGGACGGCAGCACCGTGCAGCCGCAGAACGCGGCCACCGGCAAGTACCGCAGCGTGTTCGACCTCGAACTGAAGCAGGCGGGCACCTACCGCATCGCCTCAGTCAACGACGGCCTGTTCGCCACCTACGAACAGAACGGCGAGCGCAAGCGCTGGCGCGGTACCGCCGCCACCTTCGGCGAACTGCCCAAGGACGCAAAGAAGCTGGAAGTGAGCCAGTCGGTGGGCCGCGTGGAGACCTTCGTCACCAACGGTGCGCCGAACGACACCGCGCTGAAGCCCACCAACCGTGGCATCGAGCTGGTCGCCGTCGGCCACCCGAACGACCTGTTCGCCGGCGAGGAAGCCACCTTCCGCGTGCTGGTCGACGGCAAGCCGGCCGCCGGCCTGGAATTCGAGATCGTGCGTGGCGCCACCCGCTACCGCAACGCGCAGGACGAACTGAAGGTCACCAGCGATGCCAAGGGCGAGATCAAGGTGACCTGGCCGGAAGCTGGCATGTACTGGCTGGAAACCGGCACCGAGGACAACAAGACCTCGGTGAAGCAAGCCGCCAAGCGCCGCCTGAGCTACGTGGCCACGCTGGAAGTGCTGCCGCAGTAATGACGTGGAACGCGATGCCGGGCAGCCCCGGCATCGCATCTGCAGCACACCACCATGACCGATCCCCAGCTCGACATCGCCCGCCTCGGTGGCACCACCATGGGCACCACCTGGAGCGTGTCGCTGGTCGCGCCGCGCCAGCGCGACCTGCACCCGCTGCATGCCGGCATCCAGGCGCGGCTGGACGAGGTGGTCGCGCAGATGAGCACCTGGGAGCCCGGCTCGGACCTGAGCCGCTACAACCGCGCCAACGCTGGCCAATGGTGCGTGCTGCCGGCTGAGACCCGCCAGGTGCTGGCCTGCGCACAGGCCATCGCCGCCGCCAGCGATGGTGCATTCGATCCCACCGTCGGCCCGTTGGTGGCACTGTGGGGTTTCGGTGCACATGCTGGCGAACGCCGCCAGCCCAACGACGCTACCCTGCAGGCCACGCGTGATCGCTGCGGTTGGCAGCACCTGCAGTGGCAGGACGATGCGCTGCTGCAACCGGGTGGACTGGAACTGGATCTCTCTGCGATCGCCAAGGGCTTCGGCGTCGATCACGTGGCCGCCTGGCTGCGCGATCAGGGCATCGCTGCTGCACTGATCGAGGTCGGTGGCGAACTGGCCGGCTACGGCCGCAAGCCCGACGGCCACCCCTGGCGCGTACTGGTGGAATCCGCACCGGAAGAAGACGCGCACACCGAAACACCACCGCGGGTGCTGGCGCTGGAGGACAAGGCGGTGGCCACCTCCGGTGATCGCTGGCACCAGTACCAGGCCGATGGCGAGGCTTACAGTCACAGCCTGGACCCGCGCTCTGGCAGACCGGTGCGCCAGGTTGCAGCGGCAGTGACGGTGGTCGCCGACGACGCGATGCATGCTGATGCCTGGGCCACCGCACTGACCGTACTAGGCCGCGAGCACGGCATGGCGCTGGCCGAACGCGAAGGACTGGCCGCACGCTACCTGCATCGCGCAGCGGATGGCCCGCACGAATTTCTCAGCAGCGCCTTCCAGCGCCTGCTCGACGAGCAGGACGCATGAGCGCACGGCCGTCGCGCGCGCTGCTCGGCAACGCGCTTGTACTGATCCTGCTGGCGCTGATCGCCTGGGCGCTGTTGCGCCTGCACCTCAGCGAAGCCTGGTGGCAGGGCGCGCCATCTGCACGGCAAACGCAGGTCGCGATCATCGCCACCGCGTTGTATGCGCTGGCCTGTGCCGCACTGTGGTGGCGTGGGCGACCGCGCGACGATGCTGCCTCTGCCGACGTCGCACCGATCCTGCTGGTCTGGTCCAGCCAGACGGGCTTCGCCCGCGAACTGGCCGAACGCAGTGCCGAGGCATTGCGTGGTGCCGGCGTGCCGGTGCGCGTGCGAGGCCTGCATGAGGTCGACGCCACCTTGCTGGCCGGTAGCCAGCGTGCATTGTTCATCGCCAGCACCACTGGCGAAGGCGACCCACCCGATCATGCCCTGCCGTTCCTGCGCGGGGTGATGGCCGCGCCGCCTTCGCTGCAGCACCTGCACTACGGCGTGCTCGCGCTGGGCGACCGCAGCTATGGCCACTTCTGCGGATTCGGCCACCAGCTGGACACTTGGCTGCGCCAGCACGGCGCGCATCCGCTGTTCGACGCGATCGAAGTCGACAACGCCGATCCGGCGGCACTGCGCCATTGGCAGCAGTTGCTGGGACAACTTGCCGGCGGCGCCAGTGAACTGCCCGACTGGAGCCCGGCCGAGTACCAGCCGTGGACGCTGCTGCAACGTGAGCATCTGAATCCGGGCAGCCCCGGCGGCCCCGTGTATTGGCTGCGCCTGCAGCCTCCGGCCGATGCAGATGCGCAGTGGCAGGCCGGTGACATCGCCGAGATCGGGCCACAACACGCCCGCCACATCGCGCGCGCGTGGCTGGACGCGCAACGCTTCGATGCGGATACCGTGCTGGATGATGGGCAGACGTTGCTGGCACGCGTCGCGCGCTCGCACCTGCCCTCATTGGTTCCCCCAGGTGATCTGCCCGCATTGCTGGCGACCCTGCAACCGCTGCCCCATCGCGAGTACTCGATCGCCTCGGTGATGGCCGACGGTGCGGTCGAGCTGCTGCTGCGCCGACAGCTGCGCGCGGACGGCACGCCTGGCATCGGCAGCGGCTGGCTGTGCGACCACGCGGCCATCGGCGAACCGGTGCAGCTGCGGCTGCGTCGCAACGACAACTTCCATGGCGTGGCCGCCAACGTGCCGCTGCTGTTGATCGGCAACGGCACCGGCATTGCCGGCCTGCGCGCGCATCTGCACGAACGTATCCGCAGTGGCGCACGACGGACCTGGCTGCTGTTCGGTGAGCGCACCGCCGCGCATGACTTCCACTTCGGTGAAGAACTGCAGGCAATGCTGGCCGACGGCTCACTGGCGCGGTTGGATGCCGTGTTCAGCCGCGACGGCGGCGCGCATCGCTATGTGCAGGACCGGCTGCTGGCCGAAGCGGCAACGCTGCGGCAGTGGGTGGATGAAGGCGCCACGATCCTGGTCTGCGGCAGCCTGCAGGGCATGGCCCCGGCGGTGGATGCGGTGATCGAGCAGGTGCTGGGTATTTCGGGCAAGGAAGCGCTGCTGCTGGCCGGTCGCTACCGGCGCGATGTGTATTGAACGAACCCTCGGGGTCGGATCCCTTTCCGCAGGAAAGGGCTCTGACCCCAACCACAAATGCTCTCTGGTGGGTGCGAACCTTGGTTCGCACCATGACGCCGGGCATGGTCCGGCGCTACCCGGCGCTCGCCACCCGTATCGCCAACAACTCGCCACCGCCCTGCAACGCGTGCCGCTGACGCTCGCCGGCCGCCAACCACGCGGTATCGCCGGCCCGTAGCGCGGGCAGGCCGCTGTCGGCACCGAACTCCGCCTGACCGGACAGCAGATGCAGCGCCCAGGCCACGCCCGGTTCGCAGAAGAAGAACATCGCGCCCACCAGTGGCCGGTGCAGCAGTTCGGCCTGCAGCAGCTCGCGCTTCCACATCAGGTTGAAGTCGTGGGTGGTGCCATCGACCAGTTCACCGTGCAGGGTTTCCTCGCCGGCAAAGCGCACCCGTCCATGCGGCGGCAGCACCTCGGCAACGCGGCCATCGTCGAAGCGCAGGCGCACGCCATTGCCCTGCAGCAGCACCAGCTCGCGCTCCACGCCGGGGAAGGCGGAGAACGCGGCGTCCTGCTCGATCTCGGCCACCGACAGGCGCAGCGCCCAGTCATCGCCCTCCGCAGGCAGGCGCAGGATCTCGCGGGTCCAGCCAAGTCCATTCCGCCAGCGTTCGCGGCGATAGTCCAGGCTGGAAATGACCTGGCTCGGAGTGTGCAGCAGGGAGTCGATGTTCATCCACGCATTGCATCATGCCGCGCGCCGTCGTGCATCACCGCGTGGCGAGCGTGCCCTGGCCACCGCACCCGCCGGCCAGCAGCTGCGAGTGCTTCAGCCAATCCTGGTCGGGGTAGTAAGCAAACACCATCGTGCCACCACGCAACGCATCGATCAGCGGCTTGGCCACCGACAGCCGCACCGCCGGGCAACCCAGGCTGCGTCCCAGCCGCCCCTGCAGCTGCGCGGTAGCCGGGTTCACGTACGGCGCACCATGGATGACGATCGCTCGGTCACGCGCGCGGTCATTGAAGCCCGGTTCCAGACCGGCCAGGCGCAGCGAATATCCATTGCCGCCCATGTAGGTCTCCTGCGCGGTGAACGCGCCGAGACTGGACATGAAACTGCCGTCGCGGTTGGAGAAGTGCTCGGTGCGGTTCTCGCCGCTGTTGCGGCCATGCGCCACCCATTCTTCGAACAACAGGCGCTGATGGGCCAGGTCGAACACCCACAGCCGCGGCTCGGTGGACGGGCGCGAGTAATCGATCACGCTGAGGCGATCACCATTGATGCCCAGTTCCGGCCGCTGCAACGCACAGCGCATGGCGTGCGCCGCCAGCTGCAGCACGTGGCGGTCGGCCTTGGGCGCACTGCGCGACAGCAGGGCAGCCAGATCATCGGCAGAGGTGGCGAGGGCGGGCGTCTGTGCCAGCGCCGGGGCGCTGGCCGAGGTCGCCAGCAGGCCGAACGCGGCCAGCCGGCACAGGCGGGATGCAGTCATGGGCACAACGAGGGGACTCAGTTGCCCTTGAGGGTGGACCCTGGCGGCTCGGATTCCAAGACCGGCTGCATTCCGGATTCAGCCGGGCTTGGGCGGACCGCCGGCAGCGAGGTGACCAGCAGGGTCGTGCCCGGCACCAGCACCTGGTACAGCTGGCGAGCGAAATCGGTCGGCAGCGCCATCGGCAGCGAGGGCGTGGCCAGCAGGTCCGGCGTGGCCTGGGCACGGTCCTGGCCCAGCAGCGGGTAGGCCGTCCACTGGTGCAGGCGCTGGTTCGCGTCCAGCGGGCTGGGGGTATCACTGTAACCCTGCCCCATCACGAACAGGGTGGTGCCCTGGAACGCCGGCAGCGCGTCGGCCTTCAACGGCGACTCGCCGATCATCACGCCATCGCGCAGCACGTACAGGCGCTGGTCGTGCAGGCTGACCAGGATGCCGACCTGCCCGGCCGGGGCCGCGCTGTCATCCCACCAGGCCTGCGCCGGCGCGCCGCCCTCGGTCTCCGGCAAGGCCTGGCCACGTGCGTTGACCGGCGCCAGCACCGACGGATAGGCCAGAGTCATCGGCGAGCTCTTGGCATCGGCCACGACCACGGTATCGCCGCGCTGGGTTTCGCTGAACAGCTTCTGCGCGAAGGCCTGCGGCAGGCGCACGCAGCCATGCGAGGCCGGATGCCCGGGCAGGCTGCCGCCATGCAGGGCGATGCCGTCCCAGGTCAGCCGCTGCATGTACGGCATCGGCGCGCTGTTGTAGAGGTTGGACTTGTGGTCCTTGTCCTTCTGCAGGATGGTGAACACACCGGTTGGTGTTTCGTGCCCGGCCTTGCCCGAGCTGATCGTGGTCAGGCCGATGGCGATGCCGTTGCGGTACACATAGGCGCGCTGCTCATCGAGGCTGACCACCAGCACGATCGGGCCGGTCGGCGAGATTTCCGGATGCCACAGGTATTCGCCCGGCTTCAGGTCGGTCGGCCCGCGTACCTCGGGGGTGGCCGCAGCGGCAGCCGCGGGTTTGGCGGCCGGCGTCGGTGCAGCGGCCTGGGCCAGCAGCGGCAGGGCCAGTGCAAGGGCGAGCATCAGGGTCGTGGGGCGATGCGGAAACATCCAGCGGGTGTCCTTTCCATGCGGAGCGGCCACCGTACACCATCGCCCCGTGGTGGCCGCGGCAAAACCGGGCGCCGGAAATGAAACTGCCCGGCGACACAGCCATGTGTCGTACCGGGCAATCGTTACGTCCCTGTCGGCCTGCTGCCGCCCCCTCGCATCCTGCGCTCTGGGGGTAGCGTTGCATCCTGCACGCGGCCGCGTCGGTCCTGTTTGTATCTCAGCCCCTTCCACAGGTCTGTGATGCCACCATCCTGGTGATTGGTGCCGCGTCCTGCGGCGGTCGGTGGGCACAGGCGTCCTGCCTGTGTCCGGTGAACCAGCTTCCTGCCGGTTCCGACGATTCCTGCTGTCAGCGCCTGGGTACGGTTCGCACCGGTACCGATCCGGGTACCGGATCCGCCGGCAACAACCTGTTGCCTACGGTGATCCGCTGTCGATTCCGTTCGACGATTGCATTCCCTATTCCCTTCACCTGCGTCAGGTCCTCGACGCGATGAAACGGGCCGTGTCTGCGCCGGTGCTCGACGATCGCCTCGGCCTTGGCGGCTCCGACCATCGTCAATCCCTGCTGCAGCGCCTGGGCATCGGCGCGGTTGATGTCGATCGGTTCGGCGGCATGCGCCCCAGCGATCCCCACTACCAGTACCAGCACCCTCAACACGACAAACCAAGGCACAACGTGTATCTCCTTGTGATTCTGGCCGTCCCGACCGGCAATCCCGTCGGCAGGAACAGTGTCCGTCACCACATGTGCACAGCCTATCGGTTTCCCGTATTTCCGTAAGCCAGCCAAATACCCGACGTGATGTAGGAAAAACCCTACCCCGGCACAGGCGTAGAATGGCGCGATCACAGCCCATGCAACCGGAGTTTCAGATGGACAGCGCCAAGCTCGGCCAATTCGTCAATGACAAGTGGGACAGCGAGATCGTCCCGCAGTTGGTCGACTACATCCGCATTCCCAACAAGTCGCCGATGTTCGACGCCAATTGGGTGCAGAACGGCTACATGGAACAGGCAGTCACCCTGATGGAGAACTGGGCCAAGGCCCAGCAGCTGCCGGGCCTGAAGGTTGAAGTGGTGCGCCTGGAAGGCCGTACCCCGCTGATCTTCCTGGAAATTCCGGCCACCGGCGCCGAAACCGGCGACGACACCATCCTGCTCTATGGCCACCTGGACAAGCAGCCGGAAATGACCGGCTGGGACGACGACCTCGGCCCGTGGACCCCGGTGCTGCGCGGTGACAAGCTGTACGGCCGCGGTGGCGCCGATGACGGCTACGCCATCTTCGGCTCGCTGGCCGCCGTGCTGGCGCTGCAGGCCCAGGGCCTGCCGCACGCGCGTTGCGTGGTGCTGATCGAAGCCTGCGAAGAATCGGGCAGCTACGATCTGCCGGCCTACGTCGACCACCTGGCCGACCGCATCGGCAAGCCCTCGCTGGTGGTCTGCCTGGATTCGGGCTGTGCCAACTACGACCAGCTGTGGTGCACCACCTCGCTGCGCGGCCTGACCGGCGGCAATTTCACCGTGAAGGTGCTCAACGAAGGCGTGCATTCCGGCGATGCCTCCGGCGTGATCCCATCCAGCTTCCGCCTGCTGCGCCAGATCCTTTCGCGCATCGAGGACCAGGATACCGGCCGTATCCTGATCGAGGGCATGAACGTCGAGATCCCGGCCGAGCGCCAGGAGCAGGCCAAGCGTGCCGCCGAAGTGGTCGATACCGAGATCTTCGAGAAGTTCCCGATGGTCGACGGCCTGCGCCCGATGAACGAGGACCTGACCGAGCTGGTGCTCAACCGCACCTGGCGCCCGGCGCTGTCGGTCACCGGCGTCGGCGGCATGCCGCCGCTGGAATCGGCCGGCAACGTGCTGCGCCCGCAGACCTCGGTGAAGCTGTCGCTGCGCCTGCCGCCGACCGCCGATGGCAAGACCTGCGGCGAGCTGCTGAAGGAAGCGCTGCTGCGCGACCCGCCGAACGGCGCACAGGTCACCTTGGACCTTGAAAAGGCCTCCACCGGCTGGAACGCCCCGGCCATGGCGCCGTGGCTGACCCAGGCCATCGACGACGCCAGCCAGGCCTTCTTCGGCAAGCCGGCGATGTACATGGGCGAGGGCGGCTCGATCCCGTTCATGGGCATGCTCGGCGAGAAGTTCCCGGGTGCGCAGTTCATGATCACCGGCGTGCTCGGCCCGCACTCCAACGCGCACGGCCCGAACGAATTCCTGCACATCCCGATGGGCAAGAAGGTCACCGCCTGCGTATCCAAGGTGATCAGCGAGCATTACGCCGCCAGCCTGCGCGGCGAGACCAGCGGTTCGCCGGTGGCCGCCGATAGCGGCACCCGCCACGGCGACCACGGCTGCTGCTGATCCGGCACCCGTGACGGACGCAGCCTGGCCTTGCTAGGCTGCGTCCACACTCAAGCGGAATCCGCGCGCATGAATGGTCTGTTCGGCAGCAGCAGCTGGCTGTACATCCTGCTGGTGGGCTTCTTCGTCGGCCTGCTCGGGCGCTTCTTCATGCCCGGCAACAACCGCATGGGCTGCCTGTTGACCATCGTGCTGGGCATCCTTGGCGCGCTGCTGGCCGGTTGGTTCGGCCAGTACATGGGCTGGTACGCCCCCGGCGAACCGGCCGGTTTCCTCGGTGCGGTGGTGGGCGCGGTGGCCGTGCTGGCCGTCCTGCGCCTGTTCAGCGGCCGCCGCTGAGCCCGCATCCCCTTCCCTTCCTGTTCCCGACGTTGGCGCGCCCGGCGCGCCCGGATATGCCTGCATGACCGAACCCGCCTCCGATCCCCAGCGCAGCGCGCAGCGCCTGCAGTGGGCCCGTACCCAGCTCGAAGATGCCAATGCAGTGGTCGAACGCGCCTCGGTCGATGCCGGCATGCGCAGCTACTGGCGCACCACCAGCACGCGCGGCAGCCACATCGTGATGGACGCCCCGCCGGGGCTGGAAGATCCGCGGCCGTGGCTGCGCATGCGCGGCCTGCTGCACGACAACGGCCTGCGCGTGCCCATGCTGCTCGCCCAGGATCTGGAGGCCGGCTTCCTGCTGCTGGAAGACCTCGGCGGCCCGACCCTGGCGAAGATCCTCGACGAGCGCAATGCCGATGAATGGTTCGACCGTTCGATCGAACAGCTGCTGCGCCTGCAGGCGATCCCGGTGCCGGCCGACTTCGGCCAGTTCGGCGAAGCGCTGCTGCAGCGCGATGCCGGCCTGTTCGACGAATGGTTCCTGCAGCGCCACCTGAACCTGGAACTGGACTGCGGCGAGATTGAAGGGCTGCAGCTGGTGCACCGCCGCCTGATGGACAACGCGCTGGGCCAGGCCCAGCTGATGACCCACCGCGACTACATGCCGCGCAACCTGATGCCAGTCGACGACGGCCCAGCGGTACTGGACTTCCAGGACCTGGTGCGCGGTCCGATCGCCTACGACGCGGTAAGCCTTTTCAAGGACGCCTTCCTGAGCTGGCCGCTGCAGCGCGTGGACGAGTGGCTGGCGCAGTACCACGAGCGTGCGTGCGGTGCCGGCCTGCCGGTGCCCGACCGCGCCACCTTCCTGCGCGATGCCGACTGGATGGGCATCCAGCGCCACGTGAAGATCCTCGGCCTGTTCTGCCGCCTGCGCTACCGCGACAACAAGGGCCATTACCTCGACGACGCGCCGCGCTTCATCACCTATCTGGATGAAGTGCTGCCACGCTATCGCGAACTGGCGCCGCTGCAGCAGTTGCTGGACGACCGCATCAAGCCGGCGCTGGCCGAGCTGGCCGCACCGATGCGCGTGGCCCGATGAAAGCACTTGTCTTTGCTGCCGGCCTCGGCGAGCGCATGCGCCCGCTGACCCTGCACACGCCCAAGCCGTTGCTGGAAGTGGCCGGTAAGCCGCTGATCGCCTGGCACCTGGAACGCCTCGCCGCACTCGGCGTGCGCGAGGTGGTGGTCAATACCGCGTGGCTGGCCGAGCAGTTCCCGACCACGCTGGGCGATGGCAGCCAGTGGGGCCTGCAGTTGCACTTCGTGCACGAAGGCGAGACCCCGCTGGAAACCGGCGGCGGCATCCTCAACGCACTGCCGGTGCTGGGCGACGCCCCGTTCCTGGTGGTGAACGGCGACATCTGGACTGATTTCGATTTCGCCACGCTGCCACGAGAGCCACAGGGCCAGGCGCACCTGGTGCTGGTCGACAATCCGGTGCAGCACCCCGACGGCGACTACCGGCTGGACTCGCAAGGCGTGCTGCATCACGACCGCGAGGGCCCGTGCCTGACTTATGCCGGCATCGGCGTCTATCGCCCTTCCGTCGTGGCCGATTGGCGCGCGGTGATCGGTGATGCGCCGGGCAGCGAGCGGGTGCCGCCGAAGTTCTCGGTGGTGCCGCTGCAGAAGCATTTCATGGCGCAGGGGTTGATGACGGGGCAGCACCATCGCGGGCGTTGGACCGATGTGGGTACCGTGGATCGCCTGCGCGCGCTGGATGTTGAGTTGGCGGCGAACGGCTGAGCCCCTCGTGGCTGGACGTTTTGAGAGCAGAAGCCTTGCTTGGCCGGGCGGGGTGGTCCCGCGGGGGACGCCGTGAAACCCTCCCTGGGGGGTTTGGCGCGGCAACCAATCCGCGGACCCCCCCGCGAAACCACCCCCCCCCGCCGCTGACATTTTTGGTTGGGGTCGCTGCACCGAAATAAAAAAAAAAAACACAAACGGGTCGGCTAGCTGG
>NZ_JASJSI010000077.1:0-20800 GCF_030237085.1 Stenotrophomonas maltophilia group sp. Smal32 | reverse complement strand
TTACGGTACTTATTTATTATTCATAAGTTATCTACAACAAGCCCGGCTGAGTGAGGGCTTGAGTTTTGGGTGGGTCGGGTTGTGGGAGGGGTGCGGGGAGTGGGCGCCGCTCGGCGGCGCCCGCGCGCGCCCCCGCCCCCCCCCCCCCCCCCCCCCGCCCCCCCCCCCCCCACCCCGCCATCCCACGGAATGCACGCTGTTGTTGTTGCTGTTGTTGCTGTTGTTGTTGCTGTTGTTGCTGTTGTTGTTGCTGTTGTTGTTGCTGTTGTTGTTGCTGTTGCTGTTGCTGTTGCTGTTGCTCTGGCTTCGGCAGGTGCAGGGCTGCAAGCCCTGCCGAACACCCCCCTACTTTGCCTGCTCGCAGAACTTCTGCCGGTACTCGAGCGCCTTCGGCATCAGCGCCTGCAGGTTCTGGATGCGGGTGCCCGGGTTCGGGTGGGTGGAGGCGAACTCCGGCGGCGCCTGGCCGCCACTGGCCTGGCCCATGCGCTGCCACAGCGGCACCGCCTCGCGGGGATCGAAGCAGGCCGCTGCGGCCAGCATCAGCCCCACTTCGTCCGCCTGCGTCTCGTGGCTGCGCGCATAGGGCAGCAGATACCCATAGCCCATCGCCGACATCATCATCTGTTGCTGCTGCGCATCCATGCCACTGGCGGCGCCGGCCACCTGCCCGATCTGGGTCAGCTTCTGCTGTGCCATGCGCTGTGCACCATGGCGCAGCAGCGCGTGGGCGATCTCATGACCCATCACCACCGCCATCGCATCGCGGGTGCGCGCTACCGGCACCAGCCCGGTGTAGACCGCCATCTTGCCACCCGGCAGGCAGAACGCATTGGCCTGCTCGGACGGGATCACGTTCACTTCCCACTGGAAATCCCGCGCGAAATGCGCTGGCTGCACGCCATGCTCCTGCGCCAGCGCGGTCTCCACCACGTCCACCTTGGCGATCAGCCGCTGGGCGATGTCGCGCACATCGCGCGCGATCGGTGCATTGGGGTCCATCGGCCGTTCCTGCGACAGGATCTGCTGGTAGGCCTGCAGTCCCAGCGCGGTTTCCTGGCGCGCGTCCAGGCTGCTGTCGATCATCACCTTCTCGCCGGTGTACGGATCGACCGTGCGGTTGGAGAACCAGTAGAACAGCGCATAGCCGGCGGCAAGCAGCAGCACCCACCAGCGGATGTTGCCGAACAGGCCACGCCGCTGCGGACCTTGCGACGAGCGGGAGAAGGGATCGTTGCGCATCGGGGGACTTCCTGCTGGCCCCGCCGGCCGGCGGGCACGGCGCAATCTTAGTGCGCCACTGCCCGCAGCGGGTGAAGCCGGGTGCCGCTCAGATGCCGCGTACCAGGCGGAAGCCGATGCGGGCGTTGGTGGTATCCGAATCCTGGGACTGCCGCCAGGCCGCACGGGTCTGCTCGGGGGCATTGGCCCAGTTGCCACCGCGGATCACGCGCGACCGGCAGCCCGGGTTGAACCAGGCGACGCCATCGGACGGTGCGCGGCGGTAGCTGGCATGCCAGCAGTCGGCCACCCATTCACTGAGGTTGCCGCCCATGTCGTGCAGGCCGAATGCATTGGCCTGGAAGCTGGCCACCGGCGCCGGTCCCCACCAGCCATCGCCATACCCGATGAACGCGTTGTGCCAGTGCCGGCCCGAAGGCGAAACGTCCTTGCTGCCGGTAAAGTTGCCGCTGCCTGGCGGCGGCACGCCTGCATCGCCCCACGGATAGCGGCCACTGCTGCCAGCGCGCAGCGCGTACTCGAACTCGGCTTCGCTGGGCAGCCGGTAGCTGCGGCCGGTCTGCTCGGACAGCCACGCCGCATAGTTCTCGGCATCACGCACACTGACGTGCATCACCGGCGAGTTGCCCAGCGCGCGGCCGCCGTCATAGTCCGAGCGCCAGTCCACGCCACTGCGGCGGATGAAATTGCCGCTGCGTTCGTCGTAGACCACCGAATGGCCGCGCCGGGTCGCGCGTGGACGCGCATTGGATGCTTTCACGTAGCGCTCGAAATCGCTGACGGTGATCTCGGTGATCGCCATTGCAAAGCCACGATCGAAGCGCACGTAGTGCGACGGACGCTCGGCATCACTCGAGCCCGGCTCGGCATCGCCCGCGCCCATCTGGAAACCACCGTGAGGCACCACCACCATCTGCGGCCCGCGCCCGCCATCGCGCATGGCGTCGCTGAACACCTGTCCTGGCCGGAAGCTGCCGTAATGGGTAGCCAAGTCGATGCGCTCGCGCAACTGCCCCACCACGGCGTCACCCGGCAGGGCGATGCGCAGCGCTTCGGCCAGTTTCTCGCGAGCCGGTTTCAGGCCCTGCGGCGTAGCGAGGTCGCGCAGGCCGTCATCACGCAGCTGCAGCAGCGTGGCGGCGCGGATCTGCTCGATGCGCTCGAACGCGTCGGCAATCGTCGGCGACGAATCGCGCACTTTGCTGGCTTCGGCCAGCCAGGTACCCGCGCTGGCGAAATCGCGCGCCCGCGCGGCGTCTTCGGCACGGCGGATCATGCCGCTCTCGGCTGCTGCCAAGCCCTGCCGTGCGCGGCTGTTGTCTTCATCCAGCGCCAGCGCCTCACGGAAATTGCCGATGGCACCGT
Source organism: Stenotrophomonas maltophilia group sp. Smal32 (assembly GCF_030237085.1). Lineage (NCBI taxonomy): Bacteria > Pseudomonadati > Pseudomonadota > Gammaproteobacteria > Lysobacterales > Lysobacteraceae > Stenotrophomonas > Stenotrophomonas maltophilia group sp. Smal32. Next base: position 18,193 of record NZ_JASJSI010000077.1, on the reverse strand, counting down.
CGCCATCCTCGCCGATCCGATCCGAGCGCAGGTCCTCCTCGCCGGCACGGTTGTAGGCCACCACGCGCTGCGCCAGCTCCACCCGCGCCTGCAGCGCACGCACCTTCTCATCCTTCGGCGCCAGGGTCAGCAGCACCAGTGCCTGGCGGCTGGCCTCGGCCAGTGCCTCGCGCTGCTTCAGCGGCCGCACCAGCAGGGCATCGGCCAGCTGCTGCAGTCGCTGCCGGGCACGCTGCAGGCCCAGCCGGGCCTGGCGATCATCCGGGTCTTCTTCCTGCACCGCCAGCCACAGCGGAATGGCAGCGTCCGCATCTTCATAGAGCCGCCCTTCGGCGAACGCCTGCTCGGCGCCGCGACGCAACTGGGCCAGGCTGCGGCCCTGGCGGTCCACCCGTGGCGGCGTCCACTGCTGTACGTCCTCGGCGGCATCTTCACCGGCGATGGTCACGCTGCCCTGCCCGGCCTGCGGACTGGCATCGGTGCCGGTGTCGGCCCCCTCGGCCCCGGGCGCCTCTCCGCTGGCGGCCCTGTCCGCCGGCGCGGACGGCGACGGCGTGCAGCCGGCCAGGGCCACGGCCAGGGCGGTGCACAGCACGGGCGACAACGGAAAACGCAAGCAGAGCCTCCTTCGGCACGGACGCGGACCGACGTTAGGCTATTCTCCCCTGCCTGAGCAAACCCGAGTAGTAGGCCCTGACCCGTGGCAACCTGGATCACCACCCCCGCCGAGCTGGATGCGTACTTCCAGCAGCGCCCGACCCGCATCGGCCTGGACACCGAATTCATCCGTGAACGCACGTTCTGGCCGCAGCTGGCACTGGTGCAGATGGCCGTTGGGCAGGACATCCTGCTGATCGACCCGCTGATTCCCGGCATGACCGAGGCGCTGGCGCCGTGGCTGGCCGATGAATCCATCACCAAGGTGATGCACAGCGCCAGCGAAGACCTGGTTGCCTTCAAGTGGGCCTGCGGCGTCCTGCCGCGACCGCTGTTCGACACCCAGATCGGGGCATCGCTGGCCGGCATCGGCGGCGGCATGGGCTACCAGAAGCTGGTGGCGGAGATCACTGGCGTGGCGCTGGCCAAGGGCGAGACCCGCTCGGACTGGATGCGCCGCCCGCTGTCCGAGTCGCAGCTGCAGTACGCCGCCGATGACGTCGAGCATCTGTTCGCACTGCACGACGCCATCAATGCCAGGCTGCAGGCGCTCGGCCGCCAGCAGTGGCTGCACGACGATGGCGAGCGGCTGCTGGCCAGCGTCGCCAACGATGAAGACCGCTGGCCGCACCTGGCGATGCGCTCGGCACAGTTCCTTGATGCTGCCGCCCAGCACCGCCTGCTGCGCCTGCTGCGCTGGCGCGACGTGCAGGCACGCAACAGCGACCGCCCGCGAAGCTGGATCCTGGACAACGAACTGGCCGCCACCCTCGCGCGCACGCCACCGGCCGACGAGGCTGCGCTGGGCAAGCTGTTCGAGCAGTTCCCGAAGGCACCGCGCAAGCTGGCCGGCGCTGTCTGGCAGGCGCTGTCCACGCCGCTGGCCGATGAAGCCGACGCGCCGCTGGCGCTGCCGGCCAACGACAGCAACAAGCAGGCCCTGAAGAAGCTGCAGGATGCGGTGGCCGAGCGCAGCCGTGAGCTGGGGCTGCCGGATGGCATTCTCGCCTCGCGCAAGCATCTGGAAAGCTATCTGGAACGTCGCCAGTGGCCGGCCGCACTGGCCGGCTGGCGCCAGCAGGAACTGGAGTCGCGGCTGCAGGCACTGTTGCCCGCGCACTGAGATCAACCGGCGCCGGGCAAACCGGCGCCGGCACCGCAGACATGAGCATCTGCCACGCTTGCCGGCGCGCGCGTGGACCTGTCCAATAGCGTCCCCGCTATTGTTGGATTGCATCAGATGACAAATGGACTTGCGAAAGGCGGTCTTTCCATGGACGACCTGGCCTGGCGCGCGCAGGCGCGCAGCGCACTGCAGGAACAGGACTACGCAGCGCTGGATGCACTGCTGGCACCACACGAACAGGCCTGGCTGAACGGCGCTCGGCCACTGCCCGGCATCCGCTGGCGCCTGCGCAACCTGCAGGACACAGCGCTGCCCCTGGATGAGCGCCTGCAGCAGGCGCAACGGTGGGTTGCCGCCGATCCGCACAGCTATTACGCACGCCTGCGCCTGGGTGCCTGCTGGGAATCGGCCGCTGGCGCCCTGCGCAGCGCCGACGTGGCCGCACTGGTGGAAGACAGCCAGTGGCTGGCCGCACAGCAGGCGCGCGACCACGCCGTGCATGCCTATCTGCAGGCGATCGCGCTGTCGCAGCGACCGGCGCTGGCGCTGGATGGCATCAAGCGCATCACCAGCTACCTGCGCGAACCAAACTGGTTGCGCGCGCTCCAGGCAGGGCAATCGCCGGAGTCCGATGAAGCCGCCCTGGCCGAGCACTATCCGCAGGCGTGGCCGCAGGCATTGCAGTTGCTGTCGCGCTTCGGTGCGCCCCTGCAGCACCTGCCGGAATGCCTGCCGCCGCTGTTGCGCGATCGCAGCGAGGACGATTTCGATGCCCCTCTCGCGTACTGGATGCGCCTGGTGCTGGAACAGCGTCCGGACGACCTGGGGACGCTGGAAGACACCCTCTACTACCTGTACCCGCGCTGGGGCGGCAGCCACGAGGCGATGGAGGATTTCATCGAAGGCAGCTGGTGCCGCGGCCTGGATCTGGCACAGCGCAACGCATTGCGCTGGTGCAAGGAACAGGACTGGATGGGCGAGCTGCCGCGCCGCGGCGATGCCGAAGCGGTGGCCGTGCACGAGCGTGCGTATGCGCAGATCCTGGACTGGCACCTGGAGGGCTGCGTGCGCGCTGAAGTCCTGACCCAGCGTGCCGCACTCCGCTTTCATCTCGGGCGCATCGAGGAGATCGAAGACCAGGTGCAATGGGATGCCGGAAGCATGCAGTCCGCGCTTGAGGACCTGCAGGAGGCCTGGGCACTGGATCGTGACATGGTCCTGCACGGTGGTTTCAGCAGCCTGGAGGCCTGCACCTGGTTCGCTCATGTTGAAGGGGCCGAAACGCTGTTCGCGCAGGTGGTGGACTACGCCGCCCGCGAAGGTGATTCCGCGCTCGGCCTGCTCTGGGCCGCCACCGCCATCGAGCATGGGCTGCTCGGCCAGGCAGCCGATCCGGCACGTGCGCAGCCCTTGCTGCAGCGCGCCCTGAAACTGGCCGCGCAGCAGAAGACGTCCACGGTCACCTTTGCGTCCAACCTGTTCTGCGATGTCTCGCAGGACGCAGGCCTGTCGTTGTTGCAGCGCATGGCCGACGACGGCGACGCCGGTGCGATGGCCGCGCTGTGCGACCTGTACAAGGGCCGGCTGGGCGGCCGCGACCAGCCGGACTTCGTTGATGCCCAGAAGGCCCTGTACTGGCAGGAGCGTGCCGTCGAAGGCGGCGACCTGATCGCCACGTACAACCTTGGCGTGCGCCTGGTTGCCGCCGGTGGCGCTGACAACGAAGCGCGTGCGCGCGAACTGTACCTGCGCTGCCTGCGCGAAGCCGACGCCGGTGAACGCGTGTGGGGCCCGACCTGCCGCAACCTGGCCTGCCTGGCCCTCGATGGCCAGAACGACGCGCACAAGCGCGAAGCGGTCGAACGCGCCCTGATTCCGCTGTGGTGGCGCGGTGAGGACAACGACAAGCTGTGGGCCGCCGGCTACCTGGCCGACATCTACCACTTCGGCAACGGCGTGCCGGCCAACGCCTTCCTGGCCCTGACCTGGCTGCAGCGCGCCAGCGAGATCGATAGGGAGTACGTGGATGTGGTGCGCATGGCGCCGCTGATCAACGGCGAAGGCCGCTGGTTCGGCGCCAGCCGCGCGCGCAAACAGCAGGCGCAGGACCGCCAGCAGGTGGACAGCGCCACCTGGGCCCTGACCTTCGGCCAGCGCAGCCAGGACAGCGACCTTACCGCAGTCTGAAACAACGAAAAGGGCGGCCCGGAACTCCGGGCCGCCCTTTGCATTCCAGCGGTGCGATGACGGGAGAACCCACCACCGCGCCAGAGCCTTACCAGTTCATGTTCAGCGAGACACCCACGGTGCGCGGTTCGTTGTAGACCGCGGCCATGTAATTCTCGATCACGCCCTTGAGGTTCTTCTCGTTGGTGATGTTGCGCGCGAACAGCGCCACTTCGTAGGCACCGTAGTTGCCCGAGTAGCCGATCTTCAGGCCGCCTTCGAAGTCACCCTTGGAGTTGAACTCCTTGCTGTCGTACAGCACGAAGCTGGTGTAACCCTGCTTGTTCCAGTCGGTGGAGACGAACATGGTGCCGGCGTCGCTGACCGGGAAGTCGTAACGGGCGGCCAGGTTCACGTTGTACTTCGGCGCGTTCGGCAGCGGGTTGCCGTCGATCTGCGCGAAGGTGTTGGCGCCGACCTTGATGGTCGGGTCATTCACCGTGCAGACCACCTGGCCGTTGAGGCCGCAGACCTGCGCGTACACGCGCTTGTCCTTGATCTCGCTGTGCAGCAGGCTCAGGCCGGCACTCAGGGTCAGGTTCGGGATCGGGCGCAGTTCCATGTCCGCTTCGAAGCCGTAGGCCTTGGCCTTGTCGGCGTTGAACAGCACGCCGTTGCCGTCCGAATCGTTGCCGTTGAGCTGGATGTCGTTGACGGTGTAGGTGAACGCGGTGGCGTTCAGGCGCAGGCGGTTGTCCCACAGGCTGCTCTTCACGCCCGCTTCCCAGGACAGGATGGTCTCGGAATCGGCGGTAGTGAAGTCGGCATTGAACACTGCCGAACGGCCCTGGATGGTCGGGCCGCGGAAGCCGCGGGCGACCTTCGCGTAGACGCTCACGTCCGGCGTGATCTGATACATCGCGCTCAGATCCCAGCTCGGGGTGGTGTCGGACATCTTGACGTCGGTGCGGCCCTTGTAGGTCACCACGCCGGCGGCGGTGTCAGCGGTCTTCAGCAGGCGGGTGTGCTTCTCGTCCTTGGTCTGGCGCAGGCCAGCGGTGACGGTGAACTTGTCGGTGAAGGCGTAGCTGATCTGGCCGAAACCGGCCCACGAGGTGTTCTTGTTGCGCAGGCGCACCCAGTTGTTCGGGTTACGTGCCGCGCCCTGCAGGAACCACGCGCGCTGGTAGAAGTCGGTGGTGTCGCTGCCGTTGAAGTAGAACGCACCGGCCTGCCACTGCAGCGCGCTGTCGTCATGGCTGGCCAGGCGGAATTCCTGGGTCCACTGGTCCAGGTCGCGGATGCGGCCCATCGACTGGCCGTAGCCGTTCGGCACGCCGTTCACCGGGAAGTTCGCCGCTGCGCCACCGTCGGTGTCGCCACGGCTGTAACCGGAGGTGGTCTCGTAGGCGGTGATCGAGGTGAAGTCGATCGCACCGAAGTCGTAGCGTGCCTTCACCGAGCCGCCGTAGGTCTTGTACGCCTGCGGGTTGTTGTCGGCTTCGTCGTAGGCAACCTTGTCGCGCGGCACGTCGGTCTTGTTCGAGCCCTTGGTCAGCGCACCGCGCAGGAACAGGGTCGAGGTGCCTTCGTAATCGCGGGCGTGGGCCGAGGCCAGGATCGAGAACTGGTCGCTCGGCGTCAGCAGCAGCTGCGCACGCACATTGCGGTCATCGAAGCCGCCCATGGCGTTCTTCTTCGGGCTGACCGTGCCATCGGCGCTCGGGCCCTTGTAGGTGTTGTCGACATAGTCGTCGCGGTGCTGGTACAGGGCCGACACGCGGAACGAGGCGACGTCGTTGATCGGGCCGCCGAAGCCGCCGTCGATCGACACGCTGTTGTAGGTGGCGTAGCTGGCGCTGACGCGGCCGGTGTAGTCCTGGGTCGGCTTCAGGGTGTCGAACTTGACGATGCCGGCGGTGGTGTTGCGACCGAACAGCGAGCCCTGCGGGCCGCGCAGCACTTCCACCTGGTCCACGTCATAGACCGGGTTGGACTTCAGCACCACGTGCTCCAGCACCACGTCGTCCTGGATGATCGAGACCGGCTGCGAGGCACCCAGGTAGAAGTCGATGTTGCCCAGGCCGCGGATGTAGAAGCGCGGGAAGATGCGGCCGGTGGTGGTTTCCGCATACAGGCTCGGCACGCGGCCGGACAGCGCCAGCAGGGTGTCGTCGCCGCCGGCGGTGAAGTCGCGCATGCGCTCGCCCTGCACCACACCGACCGAGACCGGCACTTCCTGCAGGTTCTGCTCGCGGTGTTCGGCGGTCACGGTGATCGTGTCCAGGCCGGTCGGGGTCGGCGCACTGTCCTGCGCGGCGGCACCGAAGCTGCCGACCAGGGCCAGACCGGCACAGGCCAGTGCCAGCGGGTGGCGGCGGAAGGAAACAAGGGAAGACGACAGACCCGACAGGCGGCGGGAATCGGTATGGGAGGGCATGCAATGCTCTGAGGAGGCGTCCGTGCGGCCTGCGCGGGCCGGGCGGCAAAAAGGGGGAAAACTGCGCAAGCGGCCATTATCCCCCAAATTGTTACGATTTCGTTGCGCGGCACCCAAACCCGGCGAAACAAGCGGTTTCGGCACAGTCAGCCAGCAGCGCCTGGGGTCAGATCCGTTTTCCAAGGAAAAACGGATCTGACCCCGGATCTCAGGGCAGCGGGGTCAACGCGACATCGACCATCGCCAGCAGGCGCTCGCGGCTGATGCCGTCACGCGCCTGCACCGAGATGCCATGCAGCACCGTGGCGAAGTGGTCGCCCAGCGCCTGCACCGCCGCGCCGTCGGCCAGCTCACCCTCGGCCTGCGCCTGCTGCAGCCGCGCGATGATCGCCGCCGTGCGCTGGCGACGATGGCTGGCCAACCAGTCCCGCACGCCTTCGCCATCGGGCGACACGCTGCTGGCCGAAGATACCACCAGGCAGCCATGCGGACGCCCACGACGGGTGTAGGTCAGCACCGCCTCGCGCAGCATGGACCCGATCGCCTCACGCAGCGTGGCCTGCTCCAGCGCGCGCGGCGCGAAACCACCCTCGCCCTCTTCGTACAGCGCCACGGCTTCGCGGAACAACTGCTCCTTGCTGCCGAACGCGGCGTAGATGCGTGCAGAAGCAATGCCCAGCGTTTCGACCAGTGCCGACATCGACGTGCCTTCGTAGCCGTGCTGCCAGAACAGCAGCATCGCCTTGCGCAACGCCTGGTCCCTGTCGAATTCGCGCGGTCGCCCTGCCATCTGCCTGCCTGCTCCAGTGAGGCGCGCAGTGTAACGCGGGTGTTGACCATCGCGAGAGTCGCGCCTATTCTTTGTCGACCGACAAACAATTGGAGCAACACATGCAGACCCTCAAGGGCCCCAGCCTGCACCTGGCGCAGTTCGCCGGCGACCAGGCACCGTTCAACTCACTTGCCAGCATTGCCGAGTGGGCCGCTGGCCACGGTTTCAAGGCACTGCAGATCCCGGCCTGGGATGCACGCCTGTTCGACCTGGCCACCGCCGCCGACAGCCAGGACTACTGCGACGACATCCGCGGCACCCTGGCCGAGCACGGCCTGCAGGTCAGCGAGCTCACCACCCACATCCTTGGCCAGCTGGTGGCCGTGCATCCGGCCTACGATGAACTCTGCGATGGCTTCGCGCCGGAAGCACTGCGCGGCAACCCGAAGGCGCGCAGCGAATGGGCGCAGCAGCAACTGCACCTGGCCGCCCGTGCCTCCCGCCGGCTGGGCCTGCAGGACATGGGCACCTTCTCCGGCTCCTTCGCCTGGCCCTACCTGTTCCCGTTCCCGCAGCGCCCGCCGGGCCTGATCGATGCCGCCTTCGACGAACTGGCGCGCCGCTGGCGGCCGATCCTCGATACCTGCGAGGACAACGGCATCAACCTCTGTTACGAGATCCATCCCAGCGAAGACCTGCATGACGGCACCAGCTTCGAGCGCTTCTTCGAACGCGTCGGCCAGCACCAGCGCTGCCGCATCCTGTTCGATCCCAGCCACTTCGTGCTGCAGCAGCTGGACTACCTGGAGTACCTGGACATCTATCACCCGCTGATCCGCATGTTCCATGTCAAGGATGCGGAGTTCCGTCCCAGCGGCCGCCAGGGCATCTATGGTGGCTACGCCGACTGGACCGAACGGGCCGGTCGCTTCCGCTCGCTGGGCGATGGCCAGGTCGACTTCAAGTCGATCTTCTCCAAGCTGGCCCAGTACGACTACCAGGGGTGGGCGACGCTGGAGTGGGAGTGCTGCCTGAAGGACCAGGAAGCCGGTGCACGCGAAGGCGCTGCATTCATCCGCGACCACATCATTCCGGTCACCGACAAGATCTTCGACGACTTCGCCGGTGCACCGATCAGCACCGCGCAGATGCAGCACATGCTCGGCATCGCCTGAGCCCCCACGGAGCACTCCCCCATGACGACTTCCCTTCCCGCTGGCGCTGCCGGCGACGACACCCTGCACCACCACTACCTGCGCATCGATGGCCAGCGCGTGCATTGCGTCTCCGCCGGCCACGGCGAACCGGTGCTGCTGATTCCCGGCTGGCCGCAGACCTGGTATGCCTGGCGCCATGTGCTGCACGCCCTGGCCGACGCCGGCTTCGAAGCGATTGCCGTGGACCCGCCGGGCATCGGCGAATCCGATCGCCCCAGCCACGGTTACGACACCGGCAGCGCCGCCGCCGTCCTGCACCAGACCATGCAGGCACTGGGCCACGAGCGCTACCAGGTGGTCGGGCATGACATCGGCATGTGGATTGCCTATGCACTGGCCAGCGACCAGCCGCAGGCGGTGCGCCAACTGGCGGTCACCGAAGCGGTGATTCCCGGCCTGGCGCCGGAACCGGGCATCTTCGCCGCACCGGCCGACAACATCTTCCTCTGGCATTTCATGTTCAACCAGGTGGCCGACCTGCCCGAGGCACTCATCAGCGGTCGCGAGCGCGCCTACCTGGAATTCATGTTCGACCGCTGGTCATATCGCCGCGACGCGGTGGCTGCCGATACCTACATCGCCGCCTACAGCCGCCCCGGTGCACTGCGGGCCGGCTTCGCCTGGTACCGCGCGATTCCGGAAACCATCCGCCAGAACAAGGAACGTGCTCAGCGCCGGCTGGCGATGCCGGTGCTGGCCATCGGCGCCGAGCACGCCACCGCCGATGCGCCGATGCTGACCCTGCAACCGCATGCCGACAACGTGCGAGGCAGCATCGTGCCGGGCTGCGGCCACTTCATCATGGAAGAAGCGCCGCAGGCGTTCCTGGCGCAGCTGCTGCCGTTCCTGCAGGAGGCGCGCCATGCAGCTTGAACCCGCGCTGCAGCAGTTCGTCGATGCCGTTGCGGCCCATCCACTGCCGGACGACCTGCGCGAGCTGCGTGCGATCAGCGAGAGCGCGCTGCCTCAGCTGCAGGGCGCGCCGGAGCCGGTTGCGCATGTGATCGAGCATGCGGTGATCGCACGCGACGGCCACGCGTTGGAAGTGCGCCTTTACACACCGGAAGGGCTGCCCGATGGACCGGCACCGGCGTTGTTGTTCGCGCATGGCGGCGGATGGTTCCAGTGTTCGCTGGCGGTCTATGACGGCCCCTGCCGCGCGCTGGCCAATGCCAGCGGCTGCGTGATTGTCGCCGTGGGCTACCGGCTGGCGCCGGAACACCCGTTCCCGGTGCCGCTGCACGACCTTGCCGATGCCTGGTCGTGGCTGCAGGACAACGCCGAGCTCCTCGGGGTGGACCCGCAGCGATTGGCGATCGGCGGCGACAGCGCCGGTGGCAATCTGGCCGCCGCGTGCTGCCTGCAGCTGCGCGATCTTGGCCTGCCGCAACCGCGCCACCAGTTGCTGCTGTACCCGGCACTCGATGCAGGGATGGGCAGCGATTCCTACCGCGAGTACGCCAGTGGCTTCTACCTCAGTGCCGAACTGATGCAGCGCTGCTGGCAGGCCTATCTTGGCGATCTGCACCCGCCGCTGGCACAGGCCTCGCCGGCCCATGCAACGGATCTGCATGGGCTGGCGCCGGCCTCCGTGCTCAGCTGCGAGCACGACCCGCTGCGGGATGAGGCCGAACAGTACGCACGGCGGCTGCAGGCGGCAGGTGTCGACTGCACGCTCGAGCGCTTGCCCGGGATGATTCACGCCTGCATCCACCTGCACGCGGTCAGTGCCAGCACCGACGTGGCAGCACGTCGTGCCGGCGCGCTGCTGCGCCGGGCCCTGTCCTGAACCGGTCAGGGGCGGTAGCCGACGCGGCGCGACCACCGTCCCGGCCCGGCGCTTGGCAAGCCCGGCAGGCAGCGCTACACTGAAACCCTGCCGTGGGGCCATAGCTCAGCTGGGAGAGCGCGTCGTTCGCAATGACGAGGTCAGGAGTTCGATCCTCCTTGGCTCCACCACTATTCAGAAGAACCCGTAGATCCCCGTGATCTGCGGGTTTTTTCTTCCCAGCGCCCGCGGCTCAGGCCGGCTCCTCGCCGCCGTCCTTGCGCCGCGGACTACGCGAATGCGCATCACGCACCTGTTCATCACGCTGCGCCGGCCGGCGCTTTGCCACGTCATCCTGCTTCCGGTCCTGACGGCTTTCCTGAACGCCCTGCTTCGGGTCGCCCTGGCTGTTGTCGCGCTCACTCATCGACATCTCCCTCATCGGCGAAGATCCAACCTGCCATCACGCTAGACGCTGCAGAGTGATCTGCCGGTCAGCCTGGCGCGAACAGGGCGTGCAGCCTCGGCTTGCCGGTACTGTCCCCACGCCTCCAGAATCCGATACACCCGTTTCTGCGGTGCGCCATGCCCCTTTCTGTCCTGCACGCCTCGCAAGCACTGCCGATGCTCTTCGATGCGACCGACGGCAGCATCCGTCTCGGCAACCTGCCGACGCTGATCGGCCCCACCCTCTCGCTGGATGAGGCGCGCATCGCCTTCGCCACGCTGATGCATGGCGAGCGCGATGTCGGCACCGGCTATCACTGGCTCAGCCTGCACCGGCTAGGCCTGGCCGGTGCACCCGCTGGGATCAGCCTGTGCTTCCATGGGCAACAGCTCGACATGGTGACGATGGGTGTCGATCTGCCCGGTGCAGCACTGGAAAACGGCTGGCCGACCCAGGCGGCGATCGATGCCGAAGTAGCGTTCATGAAGCGTACGCTGGGCGCGGCGCTGGGTCGCAAGCTGGCGGGTGGCCACGCCCGGTTCGACTGGGGAGAAGCCTGGGCCCGTTTCGATCCGAAGGGCTTCATGGCCAGCAGCGGCCTCCGCTACTTACCACGCTCGTAACCCCACTCAGGTGCGCGTGATCGACACCCCACCCTCCACGCGCATCGCGGTACCGGTAACGAAACTGCTTTCATCGCTGGCCAGGAACAACGCCGCGTTGGCGATCTCCTCCGGCTCGGCCATGCGCTTCAGTGCGTGCAGCGAGCGCACGAAGTCGCGGGCGTCGCCGGTGGGAGCGGCCTGCCGCCCCATCTCGGTATCGGTGCCACCAGGCAACAACACGTTGCTGCGTACGCCGCGCGCGCCATACTCGGCAGCGATCACCTGGCTCAGGCCGATCAACCCTGCCTTGCTCGACGCATAGGCCGCCATGCCCGGGAAGCCCACGGTGTGGCCGACGAACGTGCCAACGAACACCAGCGAGCCGCCGCCGCGCGCCAGCAGTGCCGGCAACTGCGCGCGTGCAGCATGGAAGGCGGCATCCAGATTGGTCGCCATCACCTCGCGCCAGGCGTCCACCGGGAACTCCGCCGCCGGCACGCCCGGGCCGAGCATGCCGGCATTGTTGAGAGCGATGTCCAGGCCGCCGAATGAGTGCTGGGCCAGATCGACCAGCGCCTGCGCCGTGCCCGGGTCGGCGACGTCGGCGGCATGCACCACGGCGTAGCCACCGGCGGCGCGAATCTGCTCGGCCAGCGCCTGCAGCGGCTCCGGCCGCCGTGCGTTGAGCACCAGCTTTGCCCCTTCGGCAGCGAAGCGCAGCGCGCTGGCGCGGCCGATGCCGGCGCTGGCTCCGGTGATGAGTGCGATCTTGTTGTTCAAGCGCATGGTCGTGGCATCCGTTGTGAAGTAGCCGCAACGATGCCCTGCCTCTGGACTGCCAACACTCCGTTTCCGGGCCTCGCTGGCAAGTGCAGGAAACGGAGTTTTCGTGGCTGCGGCACATGCCAGAATCCGCCCATGGACAGCACCGCCTCCCCCACCACCGACGCCCGCGTCGAACGGGTCTGCCGCCACCTTCAGGCCAGCCTCGACGAACCCTCGCTGCAGGAACTGGCCGACATCGCAGGCTGCAGCCCGACCCGCCTGCATCGCCTGTTCAAGGAGGCAACCGGGCTGACCCCGAAGCAGTACGCTGCGGCACTGCGCGCCGACCGCCTGCGCACCGGGCTGCAACAGCAGGAACGCATCACCGACGCCTTCCACGATGCCGGCTTCGGTTCCAGTGGGCGCTTCTACGAGAACGCACCGAAGTTGCTGGGCATGACTCCCAAGCAATGGCGCGCGGGGGGGCGCGGCGAAGTCATCCACTTCGCGCTTGCCGAAAGCTCACTGGGCAGCGTGCTGGTGGCCAGCAGTGCCACCGGCGTGGTCGCGATCCTGCTCGGCGACGATCCGGAAGCGCTGCTGCAATCACTGCAGCACCGCTTCCGCCAGGCCAAGCTGGTCGGTGCCGACAGCGGTTATGAACAACTGGTGGCACAGGTGGTAGGTCTGGTCGAGGACCCGACGCGGGGCGCCACATTGCCGCTGGATATCCGCGGCACCGCCTTCCAGCAGCGCGTGTGGCAGGCGTTGCAGCAGATCCCACGTGGCCAGACCGCCTCGTATGCCGACATCGCCACGCGCATCGGCGCCCCGCGATCAAGCCGTGCGGTGGCTCGCGCCTGCGCCAGCAATCCACTGGCGGTGGCCGTCCCTTGCCACCGCGTCGTACGCCGCGACGGCGACCTGTCCGGCTACGCCTGGGGCGTGGCGCGCAAGCGCGAACTGCTGCGCCGGGAAAGGGCCTCGACTGCCTGAAGTGGGTGCCGACCTTGGTCGGCACGCCCGGCGGTAGCGCCGGGCCATGCCCGGCGAACACTCAATCCAGCTTCACCACCAGCTTGCCGAAGTTCTGCCCCTTCAGCAGCCCGAAGAACGCCTCCGGCGCATTCTCCAGCCCTTCCACCACATCCTCGCGGTACTGGATGCGGCCCTCACGCAGCCACTGCGGCATCTCGCGCTCGAAGTCCGGCCACAGATGGTTGAAGTCGTGCACGATGAAACCGCGCACGGTCAGGCGCTGGCGCAGGATCTGGCTGAACAGCGCTGGCAACCGGTCCGGCCCGGGCTGTTCAACGCCGCGTTCGTTGTAGGTGGCGATGGTGCCGCACACCGGAATGCGGGCGAAGTCGTTGAGCAGCGGCAGCACCGCATCCAGCACGTGCCCGCCCACGTTCTCGAAATACACGTCGATGCCCGCGGGCACCGCCGCGCGCAGCTGTTCGGCAAAGTCGGCCGCACGATGATCCAGCGCCACGTCCACGCCCAGCGTCTGCAGGTAGGCACGCTTGGCTTCACCACCGGCGATGGCGACCACGCGCGCGCCCTGCAGTTTCGCCAGCTGCGCAACCGTTGCGCCCACCGGACGGGTCGCGGCCGCGACCACCAGCGTCTCGCCCGGCTTCAGGCGGGCGATCTCATGCAGGCTGGAATACGCAGTGAATCCGGGCATGCCATACACGCCCAGCGCCGTGCTCAGTGGCAGCCCGGCCGGATCGAGGCGACGCCCCAGTGCCTTGCCCGGCAGTACCGCATGGGTCTGCCATCCGCCTGGCGCCAGTACCAGCTCACCTGCGGCCACTCCCTCGGCGTTGGACTGCAGCACCTCGGCCACGGTCTGGCCTTCCATCACCGCATCGATGGCCACCGGTGCGGCATACGAGGGGCCCTCGTCCATGCGTCCACGCATGTACGGGTCCAGCGACAGGTAGCGGTTGCGCAGCAGCACCTCACCCTTCGCCAAGGCCGGCAGTGTCGCCTGTTCAAGGCGGAAGTTGGCTGCCGTGGGCGCGCCCTGCGGGCGCGAGGCCAGCACGATGCGGGAGGTAACGAGGGAATCGGACATGGTGACCGGCTCTGCTGTTGCCAGCATCAGGAAAGGAATACCGACACTACGCCGCAACGATCGCCGGAAACGGCCACGAAAACAGCGTTCCATCGCCCGCCCAGACGCGGCACCGACACAGGCCTTGCCGTTGCGGCATTGCCGATCACCGCGGCCTGCTGATTTCCGCCACAGGGGATGATCAGGATCGCGCCGGGGCGTCCGGATCGATTCCAGGCCCTTCCCGCCCTGCACCGCGACGGCGGATCAAGTACTTGCAGGCGCGCAGACGGCAATGTGAAGAATTCTTGGCAAAACGCTTGCCGAAGACTGCCGACCTCCGTAATATACGCCTCCTTGGCAGCGACCTCGCTGCTACGAAACATGTGGCCGAGTAGCTCAGTTGGTAGAGCAGGGGATTGAAAATCCCCGTGTCGGCGGTTCGATTCCGTCTTCGGCCACCACTTTCGAAGGCCTGCAGAAATGCGGGTCTTTTTTTTCCGGAAACCGCATTCACCGCGGTCGCCACACAATTTGGCCGAGTAGCTCAGTTGGTAGAGCAGGGGATTGAAAATCCCCGTGTCGGCGGTTCGATTCCGTCTTCGGCCACCATCTTCAGAGACCTGCAGAAATGCAGGTCTTTTTTTTTTGCCTGCGGCCGGTTGACGAAACATTTACACCGCTACCCGGCGCGGCACCTACGCTGCAGATTCCTGCCGGAGCCTGCCGATGCAACTGCGCCCCACCCTGCTCGCCTGCCTGCTGCTGGCCGCCGCCCCGGTGATCGCCGCCGAGCCATTGCGGGCGGTCGACAGTCTGGACATCGATCGCTACGCAGGCCAATGGCACGAGATCGCGCACCTGCCGGTGTCGTTCCAGAAGCAATGCGTCGGCGAGATCACCGCCAACTACGGGCTGCGCCGCGATGGTCGCATCAGTGTCACCAACGCCTGCCGCAGCGCCGACGGCGAACGCGTGGTCGCTGAAGGCGTGGCACGCCTGGTAGCCGGCCATCCAGGCCAGCTGCAGGTGCGCTTCGTTCCGGACTGGCTGAGCTGGGTGCCACTGGTCTGGGCGGACTACTGGGTGCTGGCGCTGGACCCGGACTACCAGTGGGCGCTGGTTGGTGAACCGGACCGGAAATACCTGTGGATTCTCTCGCGCCTGCCGGAAATGGATCGCGCCCGATTCGAGCAGCTCAAGGACAAGGCTGAAGCGATGGGCTACGACCTCGGTCCGCTGCGGGTGATGGCGCCACTGCGCGATACCCCCGCCGATTGAACCGCAACGCGATCCGCGCGCAGCACGCGCCCGATCCGGCGCCGCGCACGCCCGGCCGCCATCTTCACGCGCTACCCTCTGCGACGGGTCGCCACAGGCGATCCAAACGACCATACGCCGTAGTATGCTTATTCCAACGCACCGCCTCCAGAGGACCTGCGCCCATGCTCCACCGTTTCCGTATCGCCTTGATCGTCCTGAGCACCCTCGCCCTTGCCGCCTGTGGCAACGGCATCGTCAAGCGTGTTTCGGAACCGGCGGCCAGCCTCCAGCAGCTGACCGTGCGCGCCGACGGCAACTGGACCGTGGCCCTGCGCCTGCAGAACTTCAGCTCGATGCCGATGACCTTCGACGATGTCTCGCTGGCGCTGACCGTTGGCGACAGCGACGCCGGCACCCTGCAGGCCAAGCCGGGCATTTCCATCGGCGGCACCTCGGCCGACGTCATCAACGTCGACCTGGTACCCAGTTCGGCCGCACGCCTGGTGGTGGCCGATGCACTGGCCGGCAACCGCACCCTGGCCTATGGCCTGAAGGGAACAGTCGCGGCCACGCCGCAGGAAAAGAAGCAGCGCAGCTTCGATATCAGCAGCCGCAGCACCCTCAACCAGGCCCCGGGCCTGCCGGGCGTGCTGCGCTGATTCCCACCTTCCGTCGCGGCGCCTGGTGCCGCTCTCCCCTGCCCTGATCAAATCGAGACGTACCGATGAGCAGCTACACCGCCCCGCTTTCCGACCTCCGTTTCGCCCTGCACGACGTGCTCAAGGTCGAATCCCTGTTCGCCCGCCTGGGCTTCACCGACGCCACCGCCGACGTGGTCGATGCCGTGCTGGAAGAAGCTGGCCGTTTCAGCGCCACCGTGCTGGCCCCGCTCAACAGCGTTGGCGATGAGATCGGCTGCGTGCTCGACCAGGCCACCGGTGAAGTGACCACCCCGCCCGGCTTCAAGCAGGCCTACGACCAGTTCGTCGATGGTGGCTGGACCGGCCTGACCGCCTCGCCGGAACTGGGTGGCCAGGGCCTGCCGCACACCCTGGGCGTGCCGCTCAACGAAATGATCAACGCCGCCAACCTGGCGTGGGGCAACTTCCCGCTGCTCTCGCACGGCGCCATCGAAGCGCTGAAGCAGCACGGCGAGGCCTGGCAGCACGAGGCCTTCCTCAAGCCGCTGATCGAGGGCCGCTGGACCGGCACCATGTGCCTGACCGAGCCGCACTGCGGCACCGACCTAGGCCTGCTCAAGACCAAGGCCGAGCCGAACGCCGACGGCAGCTATTCGATCACCGGCACCAAGATCTTCATCACCGCCGGCGAGCACGACCTGACCGGCAACATCGTGCACCTGGTGCTGGCCAAGCTGCCCGACGCCCCTCCGGGCGCCAAGGGCATCTCGCTGTTCGTCACTCCCAAGTTCAAGGTCGACCGCGACGGCAACGTCGGCGAGCGCAACGCGCTGCGCTGCGGTTCGATCGAGCACAAGATGGGCATCAAGGGCTCGGTCACCTGCGTGATGAACTTCGATGGTGCGCAGGGCTACCTGGTGGGCCAGCCGCACAAGGGCCTGCAGGCAATGTTCACCATGATGAACACCGCACGCTTGGGCGTCGGCCTGCAGGGCATCGGCCTGTCCGAACGCGCCTACCAGAACGCGCTGAAGTACAGCCGTGAGCGCCTGCAGTCGCGCGCCCTCAGCGGCGCCAAGTTTCCGGACAAGCCGGCCGACCCGATCCTGGTCCACCTGGATGTGCGCCGCATGCTGCTGACGGTGAAGTCACTGGTCGAGGGCAGCCGCCTGCTGGCCCTGCACGCCGCCACCCTGATCGATGTCGCCCACCACGCCGAGGACGCCGCCGAGCGCGAGCGCGCCGACACCCTGGTGAGCTTCCTCACCCCGATCTCCAAGGCCTGCCAGACCGAGTGGGGTATCGAGAACACCTACAACGCCCTGCAGTGCTTCGGTGGCCACGGCTACATCCGCGAGCACGGCATGGAGCAGCTGGCGCGCGACGCCCGCATCACCACGCTGTATGAAGGCACCACCGGCATCCAGGCACTGGACCTGATCGGCCGCAAGACCGCGTCCAGCCAGGGCGCCGGCCTGAAGCTGATGCTGGCCGAGATCGAAGCCTTCGCCAAGGAACACGAGGGCAACAAAGCGCTGGCCGAGTTCATCGGCCCGCTGCGCGCCAAGGCGGCCGAATGGGGCAAGCTGACCCTGGACGTGCTGCAGCGCGCGGCGGCCAACCCGGACGAACTGGGCGCAGCCAGCTACGACTACCTGTTCTATTCGGGTTATGTGGTGCTGGCCTACTGGTGGGCCCGCAGCGTGGCCGCCGCCGATGCCAGCGCGCACGGCGCCGCCTTCGCCCAGGGCAAGCGCGAGACCGCGCGGTTCTACTTCGCCCGCGTGCTGCCGCGCACCCTCAGCCACGCCGCCGCCATCCAGGCCGGCGCCGCCCCGCTGATGGCGATGGACGACGAGCGCTTCGGCGCCTGAGCCCGCAGGGTCGGATCCCTTTCCGCAGAAAAGGGCTCTGACCCTCGCATCCACACATGGCGTGGATCTGCCCGGATTGGGGTCAGAGCCTTTTCCCTGCGGGAAAAGGATCCGACCCCGGCCTGGCAGCCCCCAGTCTCTCTCTGGAGAAAAGCCCCCTTTTGTTAAAGGGGGCGCGCCGAAGGCGCGGGGAATAGGAAGAATGCGCGGACCTGAATTGTTGCGGTTTTGGGTTTGCCCCCCCGGGGCGTCCCCCCACACACCAAAAAAACGCTAAATATTTATATCGCAAGGACGAAAAAAAAAAAACAGAGGGGCGTGTTCTCACCCCCCGCCCGGTTTTTTTGAGGGGGGCGCCACCCAGGGCCCCCCACCCCGACCCGGACGAC
>NZ_JASJSI010000076.1:0-21529 GCF_030237085.1 Stenotrophomonas maltophilia group sp. Smal32 | reverse complement strand
GCGCGGATGTAGCGCTAAGGGGGGGGGGGGCGCCCCGAGGCGCGCCGCCCCCCCCCCCCCCCCCCCCCCCCCCCCCGGCCGCTGACAGTTCACGGATGTTCTCCACCCACGGAGAAGAAAAAGAAGATCAAAAGCGGTCGCGCGCTGCGCTTGCTCGT
This sequence comes from Stenotrophomonas maltophilia group sp. Smal32, assembly GCF_030237085.1. NCBI lineage: Bacteria > Pseudomonadati > Pseudomonadota > Gammaproteobacteria > Lysobacterales > Lysobacteraceae > Stenotrophomonas > Stenotrophomonas maltophilia group sp. Smal32. The sequence goes on along the minus strand of NZ_JASJSI010000076.1, from coordinate 21,371 downwards.
GTAGAGCCGAGCCCATGCTCGGCTTCGCGGGCCGACCGGAAAGCAGCCGAGCGTGGGCTCGGCTCTACAAAAGGCGGCCTGCCAGGCTGCTTTTTCTTTTGATCTTCTTTTTCTTATCCGTGGCGTCCACCGCGCACCCCACCCGACCGGCTCACTCGCAGCTTTTGCTTTCAACGCCCCCAAAACCACCCACGAGGGGCTGCGCCGTTGGCTGGAAACTACAACCCGATGCCGGCGTCGCCTTCCGGCTCCAGCGCCTTCACCAGCACCGCCGCCTGTGTGCGGCTGTGGCATTCGAGTTTCTTCAGGATCGCGGTGACATGCACCTTCACCGTGTTCTCGGCCAGGCCCAACGTATAGGCGATCTGCTTGTTCAGCAGGCCATCGGCCAGGCACAGCAGCACCCGGAACTGCTGCGGCGTCAGCTGCGCCAGGCGGCTGGCCAGCAGCGCATCGGCCTCGGAACGCTCCGCCGCCATCGCCGGGAACCACAGGCCACCGTCGAGCACCGACTGCACCGCCTCGCCGATGGTCTCGGCCGGGGCCGACTTCGGGATGAAACCGGCTGCGCCGAACTGCTGGGCACGGCGGATCACCCGCGGATGGTCGTTGGACGAGAGGATCACCACCGGGATGTCCGGATGCGAGCCACGCACGTGCAGCAGCGCGGAAAAACCATGCGCACCGGGCATGGTCAGGTCCAGCAGCACCAGATCGACCTCGGGCTGCGCATCAAGGGCTTCGGCCAGCGCATCGGCACTGGCCACCTCGCGCACCTGTGCCAGCGGCAGGCTCTGCCGCAAGGACTGCACCACCGCCGAACGCAGCAGCGGATGGTCATCGGCGATCAGGATGGTGTATTCGCTCATGCCGACATTGTACGGGCAGCAAACCGCATCCGCCGGGCATGGCCCGGCGCTACCAGCACATCAGCGCCCTGCCGGCTCTACGCTGCTGCGCCAGGCGTCGAGGAACTGGCGGCGCTTGAGCGCGTCCAGGTACACCAGCAGGCCGGGGCCAAGCTGGATCGGGCGGCGGCTACGGCCCGGTGCGTCTTCGCCCCGTGCGCTGCCGGTCACGATCGGCATCAGCCGCGCTTCGCGCGACAGCACCTGCTGGCCACGCGGCGAGAGCAGGTAATCGAGGAAGCGCCGCGCCTCTTCCGGGTGCGGGCCGGTGCGCGGTATGACTGCGGTGCGCAGTACCACCAGCGTGTAGTCCTCGGGCTCGACGATGGCCAGCGGCGCGCCGGCATCGACACGGGCCTGCGCGTAGGAGCCGAGCACGTTGTAGACCAGTGACAACTGGCCGTTGGCGACCTGGTCCAGCAGCACGCCGGTGCGTTCCTCGCGCACCACGTCGTTGTCGCCGAGCGCACCCAGCAACGCACCTGCGATGCTACCGCGCTGTGCGTCCTGGGTGGCCAGCAGGTAGCCGACGCTGCTGCGCTCGATGTCATAGGTGCCGACCCTGCCGCGCAGCGGTGCGCCTTCGGCACGCAAGCGATCAAGCAGCTGGCGGCGCGTATGCGGCACCTTTGCCGCGGCCAGCGCGCGGGTGTTGTAGACCATCACCACCGGCTCGTAGCTGATGCCGAAGGCCTCGTTGCGCCACTGCGCCCAGGCCGGCAGTGCGGCAGTCTGCGCCGAGCGATGCGGCAGTGCGTGGCCATCGTTGACCAGCTTGGTCTGCAGGTCCATGCCGCTGGAGATCAGCAGGTCCGGCGATGCCGGTCCGCCGCGGTCGTGCAGGTAACGCGCGTACAGGTCCTGGGTGATGATGTCCTCGTACACCACTTCAGTGCCCGGATGCAGGCGCTGGTAGTCGGCGATGACCACCGCGAACACTTCGATGTCGGTGGTGCCGTGGATGCGCAGCTGCGCGGTGACCGCTCCCTGTGCGGGGAAACGGCGCACATCGCCGGGCGCGGCCAGCACCGGCAAGGCCAGCAGCAAGGCAACGGCAGCGGCGAACAGGCGGATCATGAACTGCTCCGTGGCAGACGGATGGTGGCGATCAGCCCGCCCTGCGGGCGGTTGCTGAGGTCGATGCGGCCGCCATGGCTGTCGACCACGCGCTTGACGATAGCCAGGCCCAGCCCGGCGCCGCCGGACGGCGCGCCTTCGCCACGGGCGAAGCGCTCGAACACGCGTTCGGCATCAGCGGGCGCGATGCCTGCACCATGGTCGGCGATGGTCAGCACCGCCTGCCCGCCTTCCACGGTCAACGCGATCTGCAACGGACCGTCGCCGCCGTACTTCAGCGCGTTGTCGACCAGATTCTTGATCGCCTCGCGCAGCAGCAGCGCGTCGCCGTGCACCTGCACCGGCTCGGCGGTCATCGCAAGTTGCACGCGCGGTGCCGGGCCGGCCTGCGGCAGGGCTTCATGCAGGGCCTGGTGCACGGTTTCGGCCAGGTCCACCGCCGCAAAGCGCTGCAGGTGCGAACGATGGATCACGCTGGCATCGCTGAGCAGCTGGTTGAGCAGGCGGCTCATGTGCGTGGCATTGCGTTCGATCGCCTGCAGGCTGCGGCGCATGTCGTCCGGATCGTCATCATCCAGCGCCAGCTGTGCCTGCGCGCGCAGCGCCGCCAGCGGCGTTCGCATCTGGTGCGCGGCCTCGGCCATGAACGCACGCAGCGTTTCGTTGCTGCTGGACAGGCGTTCCATGAAGCGGTTCAGTGCCGCCACCATCTGGTCCATCTCGCGCGGCACGCGCGCGTCCAGCGGCTTCAGGTCGGACGGTTCGCGCCGCGACAGCTCGCGCTCCACCCGTACCAGCGGGCGGAACGCGCGATGCACGCCGAACGCCACCAGCGCCAGCAACAGGCCGGACAGCACACCGATCGCCAACAGCGCACGGTTGACCATGTCCTGCGCCACGGCTTCGCGGGCACGCCGGGTCTGGCCCACCTGCACCTGCACCTCGCCCTGCGCCGAGGCCGCGGCGAAACTGCGGCTGACCACCACGAAGCGCACCGTCTCACCGCTGTAGGCAGCATCGAACAACTGCGGCTGCGTACCGGGCCGACGCGGCGGCGACGGCAGATCGGCATAACCGGTGATCAGGTTGCCGCGGCTGTCGGCGACGCGATAGAACACGCGATCTTCTGGCGCCATCGCCAGCAGATCCAGCGCCGCATACGGCAGATCCACCTGCCACTGCCCATCGACCAGGGCGACCGAATCGGCGATGGACAACGCCGAAGACACCAGCAGGTGATCGTAGGAACGGTTTGCCGCACGCTGGCCATAGTCGCGCGCGGCGAACAGCAGCGCCACCGCGAACACCGCCAGCAACGCACCGAGGTAGAGCAGCAGCGTGCGCCGCAGCGAGCCCGGCGCCGCGTTCGCAGCGCGTACGTCAGCCATCGGCGTCGGCGCTGCCATCACTGGCTTCCAGCAGGTAGCCGACACCGCGCACGGTGGTGATGCGCAGCGGTGCGCCCGCCAGTTTCTTCCGCAGGCGACCGACGTACAGTTCGATGGCATTCGGACCGGCTTCGTCGTCGAAGCCGAACAGGCCGTTGCCGATCTCGTCCTTGCCCACTACCTGGCCCATACGGCCGACCAGGATCTCCAGCAGGCGGTATTCGCGGTTGGGCAGCTCGATCGGTTCGCCGTCGAGCGTGACCCGGTGCGCCGCGTTGTCGAACTGGAAGCCACCGACCTGCACCACCTCGCTTGCCTGGCCACGCGCACGCCGCAGCAGCACGCGGCAGCGCGCCTCGAACTCGCGGAAATCGAACGGCTTGCCGAGGTAGTCGTCGGCGCCGACATCCAGCGCCTGTACGCGGTCCTCGATGCCGTCCCGTGCAGTCAGCATCAGCACCGGCGTGCTGTCGCCGCGCTCGCGCATGCCGGCCAGCACGCGCAGGCCGTCGAGCTTGGGCAGGCCGATATCCAGCACTACCAGGTCGAAGCTCTGGTAGCGCAGCACGCTGGCGGCGGCCAGGCCGTCGGCCTGCCAGTCCACGGCATGGCCACTGCGACGCATGCGACGGATGATCGCATCGGCCAGATCCGGGTTGTCTTCGACCAGCAGCAGGCGCATGGGCACGACGGTGGGAGGGGAAGCGAATGCTACCGCATGGCGCCGGGTCCGCCCGCCGGGGCGCGCCCGGCGGCCTTTTACGCTGCACCGCACAATCCGTTGACAGGACGATGACAGCTTGCCCGACCCAGACTGCGGCCGCGCACCGTCCGGTGCCCACGATTGCCGCGCGCCTGGCGCGCACCTGGGAGGGTTTGTGGAATTCACGTTTGCCTGGCGGCGTCCTGCCGCCATGATGGCGCTGGCTGCGCTGTCGGCGCCGGCCTTCGCTGCCGAAGACGACCGTCCGGTCACCGCCACTCTCGGTGGCCGCCTGCACCTGGACTTCGCCACCTTCGACAACGACAACCGCGGCACCCCGAACAAGGACGACACCGAAATCCGCCGTGCGTGGGTTGACGTGTCTGGCAAGTTCTTCGTAGTCGACTACAAGCTGGAGGCCGATTTCTCCGGCGACCGCGTCGAGGCCAAGGACGTGTACCTGGCGCGCAGCTTCGGCAAGGCCGGCAAGCTCACCGTCGGCCAGTTCAAGCAGTACTTCTCGCTGGATGACCGCACCAGCTCCAACTACGGCAGCTTCCTGGAGCGCGGCAATGCCGGCACCACGCTGGCGCCGCTGTACCGTCTGGGCGCGTCGTGGCAGGCCAATCCGGGTGACTTCACCTGGGCCGCCAGCATCTACAGCCTGGAAAGCATCGACGCCTGGCAGGTGAAGGGGCGTGCTGCCGGTGGCCGTGTCACCTGGGCGCCCTCGCCCGCCGATGGCGACGTGCTGCACCTGGGCCTGTCGCTGGCCCGCGAGGCCTATGACAATCCGGGCGCGAACGGCGTTCCGGGCCTGAAGATCCGTCCGCGCCCGGCCGGCCACCTGTCCGACAACAGCCGCCTGACCCTGGTCGACTTCTCGGCCGGCCGCGATACCGACGTCAACAAATGGTCGCTGGAGTACGCGCAGGTGCGCGGCCCGTTGTCGTGGCAGGGCGAGTTCAGTGGCGCCACCTTCGATGACGGTGCGCAGCGCGGCGACGTGATGGCCGCCTACGGCATGGTCAGCTGGTTCGTCACCGGCGAAAGCCGCGCCTACGACCGTAAGACCGGCCGCTTCGCGCGGGTGAAGGATATCCGCCACAAGGCCGGCGCGTTCGAAGTGGCGCTGCGCTACGACCAGATGTGGGGCGCGCAGCATCTCGATGGTGCGCCGGACCTGCGCCGCGGCAGCACCGAGGCGTGGACGCTGGGTGGCAACTGGTACCTGCGCGACAACCTGCGCTTCATGCTCAACGTGATCGAAAGCCGCAACCGCGACCGCCTTGCCGGGGTGACGGTGGACCGCACGCGCGCGGTCACCGGCCGCCTGCAGTACGACTTCTAAGCCCGAATTCCCGGGCATGCCGCCCGGGCCCCTTCCACTCCCCCACGTCCTGTATTCGCAAGGAGTCCGCAGATGATGCTGAGCATCCTCGGCTTTGGCATGGTCATTACATTCATGTACTTGATCATGAGCAAGCGGCTGTCGCCGCTGGTGGCCCTGATCACCATTCCCATCCTGTTCGCGCTGATCGGCGGCTTCGGCGCCGGCATCGACGAGATGATGCTGGAGGGCATCAAGAAGATCGCGCCGACCGGCGTGATGCTGATGTTCGCCATCCTCTACTTCGGCGTGATGATCGATGCCGGCCTGTTCGATCCGCTGGTTCGGGTGATCCTGCGCTTCGTCAAGGGCGATCCGATGAAGATCGTGCTCGGCACCGCGGTGCTGGCGATGCTGATCTCGCTGGACGGCGACGGCTCGACCACCTACATGATCACCGTCTCGGCGATGCTGCCGCTGTACCAGCGCCTCGGCATGAACGCGCTGAACATGACCTGCGTGACCATCCTGGCCGGCGGCGTGATGAACCTGACCCCGTGGGGCGGCCCGACCGCACGTGCGGCCACCGCGCTGCACGTGGATCCGGCTGATGTGTTCGTGCCGCTGATCCCGTCGATGGTGATCGCCTGTGCCGGTGTGCTGCTGCTGGCCTGGTACCTGGGCCTGAAGGAACGCCGTCGCCTTGGCGTGGTGACCCTGCCCAAGGGCGGCAGCTGGATGGACAACAGCGTGTCCGACGACAGCAATCCGCTGCCGACCGTGGAAGACGCCGAGGACATCAAGCGTCCGAAGCTGCTGTGGGTCAACCTGGCCCTGACCGTGGCACTGATGACCGCGCTGATCATCGGCGTGCTGCCGATGCCGGTGCTGTTCATGGTCGGCTTCGCCATCGCGCTGGTGATCAACTACCCGAACCTGGCCGAGCAGCGCCGCCGCGTGGTCAACCATGCAGGCAACGTGCTGTCGGTGGTGTCGCTGATCTTCGCCGCGGGCATCTTCACCGGCATCCTCAACAACACCGGCATGGTCGAAGCCATGTCGCACAGCTTCCTGGCGGTGATTCCGGAATCGTGGGGCCCGTACCTGGCGGTGATCACCGCCGTGGCGTCGATGCCGTTCACCTTCTTCATGTCCAACGACGCCTTCTACTTCGGCGTGCTGCCGATCCTGTCCGAGGCCGCCGGCAACTACGGCATCACCCCGGTGGAGATGGCGCGCGCCTCGCTGGCCGGCCAGCCGGTGCACCTGCTCAGCCCGCTGGTGCCCTCTACCTACCTGCTGGTGGGCCTGGCCAAGGTCGAATTCGCCGACCACCAGAAGTTCACCCTGAAGTGGGCCATCGCCATCTCGATGCTGCTGATGATCGGCAGCCTGCTGTTCGGCCTGTATCCCCTCGCCGCCTGACCCCTTGCCAAGGAGCCTTCTGCAATGACGCTTCGAATCGCTTACGTCACCAGTGGAATGGGCAGTGTCGGCACTGCCATCTGCCAGAGCCTGGCCCGCAGCGGCCACACCGTGGTTGCCGGCTGCGCGCCGAACTCGCCGCGCAAGGCCAACTGGCTGCGCGAGCAGCGCGAACAGGGTTTCGATTTCATTGCCTCCGAGGGCAACGCCACCGACTGGGCCTCGACCAGCGCCGCGTTCGCCAAGGTGCGTGCCGAGGTCGGCGAGGTGGACGTGCTGGTCAACAATTCCGGCGGCAGCCGCGATCTGCTGTTCCGGCAGATGACGGTGGAAGACTGGAACGCGGTGATCGCGTCCAACCTCAATTCGCTGTTCAACCTGACCAAGCAGGTGGTCGATGGAATGGCCACGCGTGGCTGGGGCCGCATCATCAACATCGGTTCGGTCAGCGCCCACAAGGGCCAGATCGGGCAGGTGAACTACGCCACCGCCAAGGCCGCGATGCACGGTTTCAGCCGTGCACTGGCTGCCGAAGTTGCGTCGCGCGGGGTCACCGTCAACACGCTGTCGCCGGGCTACATTGCCAGCCAGGCGATCAGCAGCTTCCCGCCGGACGTGCTGGACCGGCTGGCCGCCTCGGTACCGGTGCGCCGCCTCGGTCGCCCGGAAGAAGTGGCCGGCCTGTGCGCGTGGCTGGCCTCGGACGAAGCCTCGTACGTGACCGGCGCCGACTATCCGGTCAACGGCGGCCTGTACATGGGTTGAGCCCGTCTCCACGCAATGCGTGGACCGCCTCCCCCACGGAGTGCGCGGGGCCGGTGAACCTTTGCTTGCGAGGGGGATCCGGCCCCTTTTTTCATTCGGCTGCCAGACCTGCGCCGGTCCTGCACCGTTCGTTGGTTTTTCGTAAAGAAGGTTTCATGTTCCGTTCGCATAGTGGCCAAGCACCGCGCACGCGTGCCGGTGACCACCCCCAATGCAACGGACCACCATGCAGACCCGATACCTGACGATCGCCGTGGCGATCGCGCTCTCCGCCGCCAGCGCCCACGCTGCCACCACCGCCGATACCGGCGCCAGCACCGATGCCGCGCTGAGCGCGCAGACGCTGGATACCGTCTCCGTGATCGGCCAGGGCGAGACCCGCCAGGTGCAGCGCATCACCACCGTCGACAAGCAGGTGCTGCCGCCGGGTACCAGTGGCCAGAAGATCCTCGACCGCCTGCCGGGCGTGTCGGTGCAGTCCAACGATGCCTTCGGTGCCAATGAGGAATCGCAGACCATCAGCCTGCGTGGCTTCGACAAGAGCCGGCTGGGTTACACGCTCGATGGCATTCCGCTGGGTGACAACAGCTACGGCAACTACAACGGCCTGAGCATCGCCCGCGCGATCATCGCCGAGAACCTGGCTGGCGCCGAACTGTCGCAGGGCATCGGCTCGCTGGGCGTGGCCTCGACCAGCAACCTGGGCGGCACCATCCAGTATTTCTCGATGGACCCGTCCACCGAATTCGGTGGACGCGCCAGCGTCACCGTCGGCGACAACAACCAGCGCCGTGGCTACCTGCGCGTGGATACCGGCGACCTCAACGGCTTCTCGGCCTATGTGTCCGGCGTGCACCAGGACCAGGACATGTGGGCCGCGCCGTACCAGAACCAGACCACCCGCCAGTTCAATGCCAAGGCGGTGTGGAATGTCGGCGACCACCGCTTCGGTGCGTTCGTGGCCACCTCGCGCGCCAGCCAGGCCAACTACGCCTACCTGTCCAAGGACATGCTGGCCCGCGGCCTGGGCTATGACTGGAACATCTACGCACCGGACTGGGATCGCGCCGTCGCTGCCGCGTACTGCGCACCGGGCACGCTTGACCGCAGCAAGTGCAAGTTCAGTGGCGGCGTCACCAGCATCGACGATGCCTACTACCAGAGCCGTGCGCTGCGCGACGACAACCTGTACTCGGTTGATGCAGACCTGCGTCTGGGTGAGCAGGGTCGCCTGAAGCTGCTGGCCTACCACCATGACAACCGTGGTCAGGGCCACTGGTGGGCACCGGGCCAGCCGTCCTACCCGGGCACCGACAAGATGCTGCCGATCTCGATCCGCAGCACCAACTACACGATCAACCGCGATGGCCTGACCGCCGCGCTGTCGTGGACGGTGGGCATCCACGAACTGGAGGCCGGGCTGTGGTACGAGCAGAACGACCATAACGTCTCGCGCAACTTCTACTACATCAGCGGCCCGTTCCTGGACGACCTGTACCTGAAGAACCCGGACCGCCTGCTGTTCAACCAGGACTTCGACATCCGCACGCGCCAGTTCTACGTGCAGGACCGCATGCGCTTCCTGGACCAGCGCCTGACTGTGGACGTGGGCATCAAGAGCCCCAACACCCGCATGCGCGCCACTGCCAAGCCGGGCGTGGAAACCAGCATCGCCTCGGGCACGCTGACCGCCAGGGAATCGGTGCTGCCGCAGGTAGGCCTGGGCTTCAAGCTCAACGCCAACAACGAGTTGTTCGCCTCGTACGCCGAGAACATCGCCGCCTTCGTCGGTGGCGGCAGCGGTGGCCCGCTGCAGGTGTCGCCGGAATCGTTCGCGGCCAGCGCCGGCCTGGAGCCGGAGAAGTCCAAGAGCCTTGAAGCCGGCTTCCGTACCTTTGGCGAGAAGTACCAGGCCTCGATCGCCGCCTACAACGTGAAGTTCGACAACCGCCTGCTGTCGCTGAATCCGTGTTCCAGCATCGAAGTCGGTACGCGTCCGGAGTGCGTGACGCGCTTCATCAACGTCGGTTCGGTGAAGAGCCACGGTGCGGAGCTGACCTTCATCCTCAAGCCGATCGACGGCCTGCAGTGGTACAACGCGCTGTCCTGGAACAAGACCACCTACGAGGATGACTACACCTCGGGCGGCGCCATCGTGCCGGTAGCCGGCAAGATCACGGTGGATACGCCGCAGCGCATGGCCTCCAGTGAAATCAGCTGGAACCGCGACGGCTTCTTCGCCAGCCTGCGTGCCAAGTACACCGGCAAGCGCTACTACACCTACACCAACGACCAGTCTGTGCCGGGCGTGACCACCTTCGACGCCGGTGCGGGCTACGACTTCGGCCCGGGCCTGGGCCTGCGCAACGTGCGGGTGTCGTTGAATGCGACCAACCTGACCAACAAGCGCTATGCGGGCCAGCTGAGTTCGTTCGCACCGACCGATCCGAAGGGCACGCGGTATGCGATCCATGCGAGCGCGCCGCGGCAGCTGTTCATGACGGTGGCGGCGGAGTTCTAAGTCAGAAGCGGGCGCTGCGGCGCATTGCGTATTTCTGCATGGCGCGGGTAGGCAGGCCCATGCAGGACACGCCGTAAACCCGTCCTTGGGGGCTCGATGGCGCCATCCATGGCGCCAACGGTCCTGCATGGGCCTGCCTACCCGCGCCCGACAATTTCCTGCGCCGGCGCGGAGGCAATGGAAAGCAAGAGCAAAAGCAAAAGCAGAGAGCCGGGCATTGCCCGGCTCTCTGCTTTTCAAGCTCTTCAAGCGCAATCCCTCTGGTGGACTGCTGGCCGTCTCGCGGGAAATTGTCTGGAGCGGGAGGCTTGCGCTGGCCAGGACCGTCCACGGCATGGATGCCGTGGCCGAGCCTACAGGGACGTACTTGCGGCGTGTCCTGGCCAGCGCAAGCCTCCCGCTCTCCCCGATATCAATCAAGACGCCACAATCCGCCAACGCATTTCATTCCGGCGCCAGCTGGTCCATCCGTATCCGGTTGGCAAACAGCGAAAACGCCAGCATCCCGGCCAGGCCGTTCGCCCGGCTCACCCAGTGCGGCAGCCAGCGCGGCGGCTTCAGCACACCCGCTTCGAACAGTGGCGCGAAGGCAATCGCATCGGCCAGGCTCATCTTGCCGGCAAACAACCAGCGGCAGACCTGCAGGCGGTCCTCGGCCAGCATGTGGCGGAAGAAGGTGTGCACCGACACCAGGCCGCGCAGGTACACCGTGTCCTTGGTGAAGGCCAGGCCGCCATTCGGCGGCACCCCACGGAACACGCGCTGTGCCGACGCAAAGCTCTCTTCGGCGTTCTGCCCGGCATTGCAGAAGTAGCGGAACACCTCGATGAAATCGGCACCTTCGCGCGCCATTGCAATCGCTTCGGTACGCAGGCTGATGCGCTTGAGGCGCTCGATGTCGATGCTGCCGGTGATCTGTTCGGCGAAAGTAGCCAGTCCTTCCTGGGTTGCCGTCACCCGTGGCGACGACAGCGCCAGGCTGGGCAGCACCGGCTGCTCGCGGCCGTTCAAAGCGGTCAGCGAATGCACCAGTGCTTCGTGGTGGAACAGCTGCGCACGGTCGTAGGCACTGAAGCGCGCACTGGTGCGCAGGCGGATACGGGTCGGACCGGCGGCGGCCTTGGAGACCAGCTCCGGGTCGAGCTGTACCTGGATGATGCGCGATTCGAAGAACGCATCGAGGTCGTTCTGCAGTTGCAGTTGCAGGGCGATGGCCGAGACCGGCACCTGCTCTTCCGGCGCCAGCAGTTCGTGGTCCAGTTCGGCGGCGATCTGGATGAAGTGCCGCGCCGCTTCGCGCGTACTCGGGCCATTGCCTGGCAGCGGCTGCTCGGGCGCACCAAACAGCTGCACCGAACAGGTATCGACGACGGCGGTGCCCAGCCCTTCCAAGAGCTGCGCGGCCAGGTCCCAGCTCTGCGCCGACTGCTGCACGTAGTGTCCCAGCGGATGAGTGTCATCGCAGTCGGCGGCGATTGCGGCAAGCGCACGGCGCTCCTCGCTGAAATCCAGCCTCGGGTAGTCCACCTTCGGCAGCACCGGTTGCCCACGCGCCACGCTTTCCAGGAACGGCGCCTGCAGCGTTGCCGGCCAGCTGGTCAGGCCCAGCAGGCGGATGCCTCCCACGGCCTCGACCAGGCGCGCATCGAGCGCTGCATGGTGGGCCACGTCACGGTCCAGCGTCGCGGTCGGTTCCATGGGCGGACTATAGCGCCCTGCCGTATCCGGCGCTGTGCGCCGCCGCCCGAGCATCGGCTCGGGCGCTACAGGGTGTCCCAGGATGCAACCGTTGTAGAGCCGAGCCCATGCTCGGCTGCCTTGCTACCGCCTACGCGGCTTTCCGGCCGGGCGGAACTGCTGGCCCTTGCCCTTCCTGCCACCGCGCTCCTGCGCGGTCTCGGCCTGTCGAACGGCCAGCTTGGCGGCGGCGGCGGCCACTTCTTCCTTCAGCTTGAAGTAGTTCAGCAGCCGGCTCTCTTCAATCTCGCCGGCATCGATCGCCGCGCGCACCGCACAGCCCGGTTCCTGCTGGTGCTTGCAGTCGTTGAAGCGGCACTGTGCGGCCAGCGCTTCGATATCGGCGAAGCCACCTTCGGACAGTGTTTCTTCGCCGGTCGGCTTCAACTCGCGCATGCCAGGGGTATCGATCAGGCAGGCGCCCATCGGCAGCGGCATCAGCGCACGATGGGTGGTGGTGTGGCGGCCGCGCGAATCGTTGGCGCGCACCGCGTTGGTCTTCATCCGCTGCTCGCCGAGCAGCGTGTTTGTCAACGTGGACTTGCCGGCACCGGAGGAACCGACCAGCACCACGGTGCGGCCCGGGCCCAGCCACGGTTGCAGCACGGCAACGCTTCCGGCATCCAGGCCGTTGATCGCATGCAGGGCAATGCCCTGCATCTCCAGCTCTTCCAGCACCGCCAGTGCGTCCTCGCTGTACTCGGTCTGGTCGGCCTTGGTCAGCACCACCACCGGTTCGGCACCACCACCACCGACCAGCAGCAGGTAGCGCTCGATGCGGCGCGGATTGAAGTCGGCATCCAGCCCGCAGACGATGAACACCGTATCGATGTTGGCCGCGATCACCTGCTGGTGGTAATGCTCGCCGGCCGCGCCGCGCTTGATCGCGGTACGCCGCGGCAGCAGGGCGACGATGCGGATGCCGTCGAGCAGCACCCAGTCGCCCACCGCCGGCCGTTCATGGCTGGGGAAACGCGGGCGCTGCCATTCGGGCAGCGACTCGGCCTTGATCGAGGCGTACGGGCCATCGGCCACCACGTAGTGGGTGCGGTGCTGTTCGATCACCCGTGCCGGGCGGGCCTGCGGGTGCGCGGCCATCGCGGCCTGCCAGTCGGCCTGCTGCGCCGGGCCCGGCCAGGGCCAGCCGATGGTCTGCAGGGCGATGAAATCGGGGGTCTGGGTCATCGCCGCCATTCTACCTGTGCCGGCGCCCTGCCAGCCCAGCAGTGACGGGCCCGGAGCCCTTGCCATGCATTGCAGCAATTCCGGTAGGATGGAAGCCCCATGCCTTTTGACGGCCCATACCCCATGTCCACCTCCTCGCCCAAGCCCCTGGCCATCCGCGAGCGCCTTTCCGAAGTGCGCTACGAAATCCGCGGAGAACTGGCGCGGCGAGCCCGGGAGCTGGAGGCGCAGGGCCGCAAGCTGATCAAGCTCAACATCGGCAACCCGGGCAACTTCGGTTTCCGCGCGCCCGAGCACCTGCAGCGCGCGATCGCCGACGACATGGGCCGCACCGACCCGTACACCCACCAGCAGGGCCTGCCGGTGGCGCGCGAAGCGATCGCGTCGTACTACGCCCGCCGCGGTGCACCCGATGCGCACCCGGACCGCATGTTCGTCGGCAACGGCGTCAGCGAACTGATCGACCTGTCGCTGCGCGCACTGCTCAACCCGGGCGACGAAGTGCTGGTGCCCTCGCCGGACTACCCGCTGTGGTCGGCCTCGACCATCCTCAACGATGGCCGCCCGGTGTACTACCGCTGCGCCGCCGAATACGGCTTCCAGCCGGACCCGAGCGAGATCGAGGCCCTGGTCTCTTCGCGCACGCGCGCCATCGTGCTGATCAACCCGAACAACCCCAGCGGCGCCAGCTACCCCCGCGAACTGCTGGAGCGCGTGGTGGAGATCGCGCGCCGCCACAACCTGCTGTTGCTGGTCGATGAGATCTACGACCAGATCCTGTACGACGATGCGGTGTTCCAGCCGGTCGCGCCGCTGGCCGGCGACCACCCGTGCCTGACCTTCAGCGGCCTGAGCAAGGTGCACCGCGCCTGCGGCTGGCGCGTGGGCTGGGCCCACCTCAGCGGCGACGACGCGCGCCTGGGCGATTTCCGCGCCGCGCTGGACCTGCTCGGTGCGCTGCGCCTGTGCGCCAACGTGCCGGGGCAGTACGCCATCGAGGCTGCGGTGAATGGCCCGGACACCATTTCCGAGCTGTGCGCCCCCGGTGGCCGCCTGTATGAAACCCGCCGCGCGGTGATCGAAGCGTGCGAAGCCAGCGAGCACCTGTCACTGGTCGCGCCGGCTGGCGCGCTGTACGCGTTCCCGGCCGTGATCGGCGCCGCCGCCAAGGGCTTCGACGACCATAATTTCGCACTGGACCTGATGAACAACGAAGGCGTGCTGGTGGTGCCGGGCTCGAGCTTCAACGTGCCCTACCGCCATCATTTCCGCGTGACCCTGCTGCCGGAAGCCTCAGTGATGCGCGATGTGTTCGCCCGCATCAACCGCGTGCTGGCGCGCCGTGCCGAGGACGCGACCAAGGTCGTGCCGATGAAGCCACGCCGCTCGGTGGCCTGAGCCGTGGCGTTGTCCTACCTGGCGCTGGGCGATTCGTACACCATCGGTGAAGCGGTTGCAGTCGAAGGCCGTTGGCCGCACCAGCTGGCCGCTGCGCTGCGTGCGCAGGGCATCGACTTGTCCAACCCGCAGACCATTGCGACCACCGGCTGGACGACCGACGAGCTCGACGCGGGTATCGACGCGACCGCACCGCAGGGTCCGTTCGATTTCGTCAGCCTGCTGATCGGCGTCAACAACCAGTATCGCGGGCGTCCGCTGGACGAGTACCGCAACCAGTTCCAGGCCTTGCTGCAGCGGGCGATCGGCTTCGCCGGCGGTGATACCGGCCGCGTGCTGGTGCTGTCCTTCCCCGATTGGGGTGCCACCCCGTTCGGTGCCGGCAGTGGCCGCGACCTGGCCGCGATCGAGATCGAAACCGACGAGTTCAATGCCGCCGCCGAAGTGATCAGCACCAGGCACGGCGTGGCCTTCGTCGACATCACCGACATCAGCCGCGCACAGGGCGACCAACCGACGATGATCGCCGAAGACGGGCTGCACCCCTCGGCGAGGATGTACGCGCTGTGGAGCGCGCGCGCGCTGCCGGTTGCCGCGCATCTGCTTGGCGGCACGGACTGAGGCGATGGACGGCACGCCACGGAACGGCCCGCCCCTGCCCTGTACTCCCCTGACGGCCCCGCAGGCCCGCTTGATCGCCGAAGCGTTCCGCCCGGCGCAGGCCTGGGGCAACCGCCGCGACTACTACTACACCCGCAGCAAGCTCGGCAGCGATCCGCTGTACGACGGCGTGCTGCAGCATCTGCCTGACGACGGGCAGCCGGTGCTGGACCTGGGCTGCGGGCTGGGCCTGTTCGCCCATGTACTGCGCCAGCGTGGCGGTACCCAGCCCTACCTGGGCGTGGACGTGGATGCCGGCAAGATCGCCCGCGCGCAACGTGCCGCCGCCGGGCTGCATGACGTGCACTTCGACTGCGTGGACGTGCAGGCGCCACTGCCGGCGCAGGCCGGGCACGTCCTGCTGCTGGACGTGCTGCAGTACCTGGACGCGGGCCCGCAACAGGCGCTGCTGCGCGCCGCCAGCGAGCAGGTGGCACCCGGCGGCCGCCTGCTGCTGCGCACACCGCTTGCCACCGGCGATGGCCGCGACCGCACCACGCGGATGGCGGACCGGCTGGCCTGGCTGGTCGGCTGGATGGGCACGCGCCCGCGCCACTACCCCGATCCACGGGTACTGCAGACGACGCTTGCCGAAGCGGGATTGCAGGTGACCGCCCCCCGGCCGCTGCATGGGCGTACGCCCTTCAACAGCTGGCTGCTGGTGGCCGAACGCCCTGAGGTGTAGAGCCGAGCCCACGCTCGGCTGTGCTGTTGCGGTAGATCCACGCCATGCGTGGATGGCATACATGGCGGAGTCGAGCATGGCTCGACTCTACAATGTGTTTCTCGCGACCATTCCTGTAGAGCCGAGCCCACGCTCGGCTGCTCCACGCGGCCAGAACCCGGTGCTACGAGTCAGGCAGCTGCACCTTCAAGCCGCGCTCTTCCAGCGCCTGCAGCACGCGCTCGATGATCACCAGATTGTGGCCGTGGGCGGCGCCCTCGTGCAGCAGCACGATGGCCCCTGGGCGCAGGTCCGGCAGCAACCGCGCCAGCACGCTGTCCGGGGTGCAGCCGACGCCGTCGTAACCGCGCGCGCTCCAGCCCACGCGCGTCAGGCCCAGCGCCTTCAGCACCGGCGCCACGAACGGGTTGGTCATGCCCACCACCGAGCGATACCAGCGCACCGGATGCCCGCTCAGCGCCTGCAGCGCATGCTGGCAGCCTTCGATCTCGGCACGCATCGCCGCTGGGCCCAACCGCCAGAAGCGGGCCTGCGGGTGGCTGAGACTGTGATTGCCCAGATCGTGGCCACGGCGCAGGATCTCGGCCACCAGTTCCGGCTGTGCCAGCGCACGGTCCCCCACCAGGAAGAAGGTCGCACGCGCCTGGTGGCGGTCCAGCAGATCGAGCACGGCACGGGTTTCCGGGCCGGGGCCGTCATCGATCGTCAGCCAGACACTGTTGCCAGCGTCCGGCACCCGGCTGAGTACCGGTGCGTAGAAACGGCTGTTGGGCAGGAACACCGGCACCATGAACAGCGCATGGCTGGCCACCATCAGCGGCAGCCCCCAGTGCCACCCAGCCTGTACCCAGACCAGGATCACGGCCAGCTGCGACGCCACCAGCCAGGGCAGCCAGCGCCAGGGGCGGGCCGGGATGCGATGCAATGTTCCTGCGTTGCTCATCCCCCATGATGCCATGGGGGTTAGAATTGATGATTCGAATTCCCGGAACCCCGACGTCCATGTCCCTCGATCCCGCCCTGCGTTCGCGCATCGAATCCATCCTCAACGCCAACCGCGTCGTGCTGTTCATGAAGGGCCAGCCGTCGATGCCGCAGTGTGGTTTCTCGGCCAAGGCCGTGGGCGCGCTGCAGGACCTCGGTGTCGAGTTCGCCCACGTCAACGTGCTGGCCGACCAGGAAATCCGTGAAGGCATCAAGGCCTACGGCGACTGGCCGACCATCCCGCAGCTGTACATCGACGGCGAACTGGTCGGCGGCAGCGACATCGTGCTGCAGATGGCCGCCAGCGGCGAGCTGAGCAGCGTGCTGGGCCTGGCCGCACCGGACCGCACCCCGCCGAGCATCACCGTCACCCCGGCCGCCGTGGAAATGCTCAAGGGCGCGCTGGCCGACGCTCCGGGCGCTGCCCTGCAGCTGAGCATCGACGCCGGCTTCCAGCCGAACTTCCAGCTGGCCCCGCATGACGAAGGCGCGATCGCTGCCGAGTCCAACGGCCTGCGCGTGCAGTTCGACCTGTCCAGCGCCCGTCGCGCCAACGGCATCACCATCGACTGGGTGGACGACATCCGCGGCAAGGGCCTGGCGATCGACAACCCGAACGCACCGAAGCCGGTACAGGAAATCAGCGTGCGTGATGCCGACGACCTGGTGCGTGCCGGCAACATCACCCTGGTGGACGTGCGTCCGGCCGACGAGCGCGCCATCGCCGCCGTCGGCGTGCCGTTCAGGAGCTTCGACGGCAACGGCCGTGCGGAGCTGGAAGCCCTGCCGAAGGACACCGCACTGGCCTTCCTGTGCCACCACGGTGGCCGCAGCGCGCAGGCCGCCGAGCAGTTCCGTGCACTGGGCTTCACCAAGGTGTTCAACGTCACCGGCGGCATCAATGCCTGGTCCGAAGACGTGGACAACGGCGTGCCGAAGTACTGACCGGTCCCGGCATGGGGTCGACTTGGGGTCGGATCCCTTTCCGCAGGAAAGGGCTCTGACCCCAGCACAGAAAACGCCGGCATTCGCCGGCGTTTTCTGCATCCACGCATGGCGTGGACCTACCCGGCAAACCCGCCTTCGGCCAGGTAATCCAGCTCTTCCGCCGTGGGCAAGCGACCGAGCACGGCATTGCGATGCGGGAAACGACCGAAGCGGCGGATGATGTCGCGGTGCAATTCGGCGTACTGCAGGTATTCCTTGTCACCCAGCACGTCGAACATCGCCACCGAACGGTCCTGGTCCAGCGGATCCTCGGAGTGCTCGAACGGCAGGTAGATGAAGGCGCGCAGCTTCGGGACCAGCTGCAGGTCCAGACCTTCCTCGATGGCGCGCATGGCGTAGTGCCGGGCCAGGCCATCGGTGGCGTAGGAATGGGCGGTTCCACGGAAGCAGTTGCGCGGGAACTGGTCCAGCAGCAGCATCAGCGCCAGCGCCCCTTCGGCGCTGCCCAGCCAATGCTCGCGCGCGCGCGCGGCCGCGGCGAAATGCTCATCCAGAAACAACTGGCGGAACTGCGCGTCGAACGCATCGTCGCGGGCGAACCACTTCGCAGGGCCCGCTTCTTTCCAGAATTCCACCACTTGCGCGGCAACGTCCATCACCTACTCCCCAGGGCCGGCGCGCCGCGCCAGGCCATCATCATCATTCGTCGAAGCGCAGGTGGCGGACCGACTTGCCGTTGCGCCGGATAAGCTTAAGCGCCTCGATACCGATCTGGATATGGTTTTCCACGAACTGGGAGCTGACCTTGGCATCGGACGCCTCGGTCTTGACCCCGTCGGGGATCATCGGCTGGTCCGAGACCAGCAGCAGCGCGCCGCTGGGGATGTGGTTGGCGAAGCCGGCGGCGAACACCGTGGCCGTTTCCATGTCGATGGCCATGCAGCGCATCGCCCGCAGCCGCTCCTTGAAGGCCTCGTCGTGCTCCCAGACCCGGCGATTGGTGGTGTAGACGGTACCCGTCCAGTAGTCGTGGCCGAGGTCGCGGATCATGGTCGAGACCGCACGCTGCAGCGCGAATGCCGGCAACGCCGGTACTTCCGGCGGCAGGTAATCGCCCGAGGTGCCCTCGCCACGGATCGCGGCGATCGGCAGCACCAGGTCACCCAGCTGGTTCTTGCGCTTGAGGCCACCGCACTTGCCCAGGAACAGCACCGCCTTGGGCATCACTGCCGACAGCAGGTCCATGATGATCGCGGCATTGGGGCTGCCCATGCCGAAGTTGATCATGGTGATGCCGTCGATCGTGGCGCTGGCCATCGGCCGGTCCAGGCCGATGACGGGCGCACCGGTCAGCTCGGAAAAGGTGTGCAGGTAGCCACCGAAGTTGGTCAGCAGGATGTGCTGGCCGAACTGGTCCAGGGGCACGCCGGTATACCGGGGCAGCCAGTTGTCGACGATTTCCTGCTTGCTCTTCATGGGCGGTCCGGTACGGCGGGGGACCTGGTATTTTCAGCCACCCGGCCGGTGCAGTCGAGCCGCCGTCGACCGCCCTGTGAAGAAGGTCACTTGGCAAGCCCGCCACCACCGGGCTAGCGTCGGCGGTTGGACCACGCTGCAAGGGGAACTGCATGGCATCGACGTTGTTGCGCGCCGGGGTGGCCCTGGCACTGCTTTCATCGAGTACGGCTCCGGCGATGGGCGCCTCGCGCTTCGTCGCCGATCCCTACCCCAGCACCTACCAGGCCCATCCTGATGCGCCGGTGCTGATCCAGAACGCCACGGTGCTGACCGGTACCGGCCAGCGCCTGGACAACGCCGACGTACTGCTGCGCGACGGCCGCATTGTCGCCGTTGGCCGCCAGCTGCAGGCCGATGCGGGCGTCACCCGCATTGATGCACAGGGCAAGTGGGTCACCCCCGGCCTGATCGACGTGCATTCGCACCTGGGTGTCTACCCCAGCCCGGGCGTTGGCGCGCACAGCGACGGCAACGAGATCACCGCGCCAGTCACCGCCAACGTCTGGGCCGAGCACTCTGTGTGGCCGCAGGATCCGGGCTTCGCCACGGCGCTGGCCGGCGGCGTGACCAGCATGCAGGTGCTGCCCGGCTCGGCCAACCTGGTCGGCGGGCGCGGCGTGACCCTGAAGAACGTCCCGGCCATCACCTACCAGGCGATGAAGTTCCCCGGCGCACCGTGGGGCCTGAAGATGGCCTGCGGCGAGAACCCCAAGCGGGTCTACGGCGAAGGCAAGGGCGTAGCCCCGGCCACGCGCATGGGCAACGTGGCCGGCTACCGTGCTGCCTTCATCGATGCCGCCGACTACATCGCCAAGAACAAGCCCAAGCCGGCCAAGCGCAAGGGCTGGTTCGGCAGCGACAAGGGCGACAGCGCCGGTGATGCCGGCGGCAAGCGCGATCTCAAGCTGGACACGCTGGCCGGCGCCATCGAAGGCGACATCCGCGTGCACATCCACTGCTACCGCGCCGACGAAATGGCCACCATGCTCGACCTGGCCAAGGAATTCGGCTTCAAGGTGGCCGCCTTCCACCACGGCGTGGAGGCCTACAAGCTGGCCGACCGGCTGGCCGCCGACGGCGTCTGCGGCGCACTATGGGCCGACTGGTGGGGCTTCAAGATGGAAGCCTTCGACGGCATCCAGGAGAACATCGCGCTGGTCGACCGCCCGAAGAACAGCTGCGCCATCGTCCATTCCGATTCTCCCGAGGGCATCCAGCGCCTGAACCAGGAAGCGGCCAAGGTGATGGCGTCCGCGCGCCGCGCGCGCATGCCGGAGATCACGCCCGAACACGCCATCACCTGGATGACCGCCAACGCCGCCAAGGCACTGGGCATCGAAGGCCAGACCGGCACCCTGGAGGCCGGCAAGATGGCCGACGTGGTGGTGTGGAACGGCAACCCCTTCAGTTCCTACGCGCTGGCCGAGCAGGTCTTCATTGATGGCCGCCGGCTGTACGACCGTGGCGCGCCAGCGAGCACGCCGCGTTCCGATTTCCAGCTTGGCCAGGAGGTGCGCTGATGGGCGCGTTGAACAAGCGTCGTCGGGCATGGCCCGGCGCGACCGTGGTGGCATTGCTGTTGCTGGCAACCACGGCATCGGCACAGGACCTGCTGGTGCGCAACGCAACGGTGCACACGGCCAGCGCACGCGGCAGCCTGCAGAACACCGATGTGCTGGTCCAGGGTGGCATCATCCGTGCGGTCGGCCCCGGCCTGTCCGCGCCGGCCGGGGCGATCGTTGTCGAAGCCAATGAGCGGCCGCTGACCCCCGCCCTGTTCGGTGGCATCACCGAGACCGGCATCGAAGAGGTCTCGGGTGAATCGAGCACGGTGGACAGTTCGCTGAAGCTCGGCGAGCAGCCGCTGCGCCCGGAATTCGACGTCACCCTGGCCTACAACCCGGCCTCGGTGTTGATCCCGGTGACGCGGCTGGAGGGCTTCGGCTTCACCGCACTCGGCGCCGCCACCGGTGGCGCCTTCGTGGCCGGGCAGGGGGGCGTGTTCCGGCTGGATTGCAGCGTCGACGCGAACGGTCTGCGCGCGCTGTTCATGCGCCGGGGCTCGGCGCCATCGGTCGACACCCGGCAATCGCCCGCCCCGCCATGCTCGATGCTGCAGCCCATGGCACACGAAGAACG
>NZ_JASJSI010000075.1:19336-21733 GCF_030237085.1 Stenotrophomonas maltophilia group sp. Smal32 | reverse complement strand
TTTGTTTTTTATTATATTTAGAGCCAAATAAACTCTTTAATAACCATTTTTTGTTTTTCTATATCTCTGTTTTTAGCGCGGGGCTTGGGGTGGAGCGCCCCCGCGGAACCCTGATGGGGGGGGGGGGGGGTGGGTGGGGGGTGGGGGGCGGGGGGGCCGCTGGGGGGGCCCAAGCCCCCCCCCAGGGAGGGTTTACCGGCGTGACCGCCACCCCCACACCGCCCCGCCCAACCAGCAGACACGCCAGAGCCGGCTGTTGCCGTTGACGTTGCCGTGGCTTGTAGCAGGTGCAGGGCACAGCCCTGCCGCCGCCTCCGGGAGGTAAACTAACCGGATGGCTTCCCGTCCCGCGCACGACCTGCTCCAACGCGTCTTTGGTTACGACGATTTCCGTGGTCCGCAGCAGGACATCGTGGAGCATGTGGCTGCCGGTCACGATGCCCTGGTGCTGATGCCCACCGGCGGCGGCAAGTCGCTGTGCTACCAGGTGCCGGCCCTGCTGCGTGACGGTTGTGGCATCGTCATCTCGCCATTGATCGCCCTGATGCAGGACCAGGTCGAAGCCCTGCGCCAGCTCGGCGTGCGTGCCGAGTACCTGAACTCCACTCTGGATGCCGAGACCGCCGGTCGCGTCGAGCGCGAGCTGCTGGCCGGCGAGCTGGACATGCTCTATGTCGCCCCCGAGCGACTGCTGACCGGCCGCTTCCTGTCACTGCTGTCGCGCAGCCACATCGCGCTGTTCGCCATCGACGAAGCGCATTGCGTATCGCAGTGGGGCCACGACTTCCGCCCTGAATACCGGCAGCTGACCGTGCTGCACGAGCGCTGGCCACAGATTCCACGCATCGCGCTGACCGCCACCGCCGACCCGCCGACCCAGCGCGAGATCGCCGAGCGTCTCGACCTGCAGGGAGCACGCCATTTCGTCAGCTCTTTCGACCGCCCCAACATCCGCTACACCGTGGTGCAGAAAGACAACGCCCGCAAGCAGCTGACCGATTTCCTGCGCGGCCACCGTGGCGAGGCCGGCATCGTCTACTGCATGTCGCGGCGCAAGGTCGAGGAAACGGCCGAGTTCCTGTGCGGCCAAGGTTTCAATGCCCTGCCCTACCACGCCGGCCTGCCGCCGGAAGTGCGCGCGAACAACCAGCGCCGCTTCCTGCGCGAGGACGGCATCGTGATGTGCGCCACCATCGCCTTCGGCATGGGCATCGACAAGCCGGACGTGCGCTTTGTCGCACATACCGACCTGCCCAAGTCGATGGAAGGCTACTACCAGGAGACCGGCCGCGCTGGCCGTGATGGCGAAGCCGCTGAAGCATGGCTGTGCTACGGCCTGGGCGACGTGGTCCTGCTCAAGCAGATGATCGAGCAGTCCGAGGCCGGCGAAGAACGCAAGCAGCTGGAGCGGGGCAAGCTCGACCACCTGCTGGGCTACTGCGAATCCATGCAGTGCCGCCGCCAGGTGCTGCTGGCCGGTTTCGGCGAGACCTATCCCCAGCCCTGCGGCAACTGCGACAACTGCCTGACGCCGCCAGCCTCGTGGGACGCGACCATTCCAGCGCAGAAGGCGCTGAGCTGTGTCTACCGCAGCGGCCAGCGCTTCGGCGTCGGCCACCTGATCGACGTCCTGCGTGGCAGCGAGAACGAGAAGGTGAAGCAGCAGGGCCACGACAAACTCAGTACCTATGCGATCGGCCGCGACCTGGATGCACGTACCTGGCGCAGCGTGTTCCGGCAACTGGTCGCCGCCAGCCTGCTGGAAGTGGACAGCGAGGGCCACGGTGGCCTGCGCCTGACCGATGCCAGCCGTGACGTGTTGACCGGCCGTCGCCAGATCAGCATGCGCCGCGATCCGGCCAGCAGCACAAGTGGCCGCGAGCGCAGTGCGCAGCGCACCGGCCTGTCGGTGCTGCCGCAGGATCTGCCCCTGTTCAACGCCCTGCGCGGCCTGCGTGCCGAACTGGCGCGCGAACAGAACGTGCCGGCCTTCGTGATCTTCCACGACAGCACCCTGCGCAACATCGCCGAGCAACGCCCGACCAGCCTGGACGAACTGGCACGGGTCGGCGGCATCGGCGGCACCAAGCTGAGCCGCTACGGCCCGCGCCTGGTCGAAATCGTGCGTGAAGAAGGGTAGCGCCAACCGTACGCTGATGCCCCTGTAGAGCCGAGGCCCCCCCGCGCGGGCCGTAGGGGCCATCCCCCCGCCCGGGGGGCGCGGGCGAAACATGCCCCCGGGCCACCAAGCAACACCCCATAACCCCGCACTCGATAAACCGCTGCATTCGCGCTTTTTTTAGGCCAGTACCAACGCTCGCACCCAGATCCATTTGGGGTGATTTATAAGCACTTAGTAAAACGGCTTTAACAGGCGCAAGGCATCCGTGAAGCAGA
>NZ_JASJSI010000075.1:0-19326 GCF_030237085.1 Stenotrophomonas maltophilia group sp. Smal32 | reverse complement strand
CAAAAACCCCCCTCCATCGGTGTAGAAGTTGGACGGTGCGGGTGGATGGGCGGCCACCACGGTCCCCCGTCCGGCCCCCCGCTGGTGTTTTTCGGTGCTTTATAATGGTTCCCCAAACCCGCCGATGAGCCCCCGGAACGGCCGCCCCCCCGGGGGGGGGGGGGGGGGGGCCGCCCCGGGGGGGGGGGGCCGCGCCTCTACACTGGAGCAGGTCCAACCTTGAACCAGCCATTCAGCCGGAAGTGCATCCACGGCTGCTTGCGGCTAGATTAGCGCCATGTCCCTCGCCTCGACCCTTCTCCGTGTCGTGCTCATGCTCAGCCTGTTGCTCAACGGGCTGAACGCGGCCATGGCCAGCGGTCACGAGGAAATGGGGCGGATGGCCCATGCCATGGCCGCCACGCTTGGAGGCGGCGATGCCGACTGCCACCACCACGCCGCCATGCAGGCCGACGAGGCCCCGCAGGCCAAGGCCCCCGCCCACGACGCCCACTGCCAGATCAAGGACTGCGTGCGCAGTTGCGCCCAGCACCCGCTGCTGGTGGTGCAGCCGTTGCCGTACCTGGCAGGCCCGGCGTTGTCGCTGGCACCACAGCCGATGCCGGCCACCGGCCTGCCGGCGCCGCCGCTGCCGCCCATCTCACGCCCTCCCATCGGCTGATTCCCCACGCAGCGTGCGCGCTGCGCACCGGAGCCGGCGACCTGCCGGCGTCTTTCCGTGTCTGGAGTCATCCTCATGAATACCCGTAATCCCCCCGGCCCGGGCGCCCTGCCCATGCCGTCGCGCCGCCTGTTTGTGCAGGGCCTGGCCGCCGGTGGCGTGGTCGCCGGCATCGCCGCCGTCGGTGTGCCGCAGCGCGCGCTTGCCGCGGCCACAGCCACCCCACGCCTGGCCGGCGCCCCGGCCGTGCTCAGTGAT
This sequence comes from Stenotrophomonas maltophilia group sp. Smal32, assembly GCF_030237085.1. Classification (NCBI taxonomy): domain Bacteria; kingdom Pseudomonadati; phylum Pseudomonadota; class Gammaproteobacteria; order Lysobacterales; family Lysobacteraceae; genus Stenotrophomonas; species Stenotrophomonas maltophilia group sp. Smal32. The sequence goes on along the minus strand of NZ_JASJSI010000075.1, from coordinate 18,407 downwards.
ACCCGTCTGGAAATGTCCATCGGCGAATCGCTGGCCAACTTCACCGGCCGCACCCGTCCGGCGATCACCGTCAACGGCTCGCTACCCGCGCCGATCCTGCGCTGGCGCGAAGGCCAGACGGTGGATCTGTTCGTGCGCAACACGCTGGACCGCCACCCGACCTCGATCCACTGGCACGGCATCCTGCTGCCGGCCAACATGGACGGGGTGCCCGGCCTGAGTTTCAACGGCATCGGCCCCGGCGAAACCTACCATTACCACTTCGACCTCAAGCAGTCGGGCACCTACTGGTACCACAGCCACTCGATGTTCCAGGAGCAGGCCGGCCTGTATGGCGCGCTGATCATCGACCCGGCCGAACCGGCGCCGTACCACCACGACCGCGAGCACGTGATCATGCTCTCGGACTGGACCGACATGGATCCGGGCGCGCTGTTCCGGCGCATGAAGAAGCTCGCCGAGCACGACAACTACTACAAGCGCACCCTGCCCGACTTCCTGCGTGACGTGAAGCGCGACGGCTGGTCGGCCGCGCTGTCCGACCGTGGCATGTGGGGACGGATGCGGATGACGCCGACCGACATCTCCGACATCAACGCGCACACCTACACCTACCTGATGAACGGCACCGCGCCGGCCGGCAACTGGACCGGGCTGTTCCGCAGCGGCGAGAAGGTGCTGCTGCGCTTCATCAACGGCGCCTCGATGACCTACTTCGATGTGCGCATCCCCGGCCTGAAGATGACCGTGGTCGCCGCCGACGGCCAGTACATCCATCCGGTCAGCATTGACGAGTTCCGCATCGCCCCGGCCGAAACCTACGACGTGCTGGTGGAACCGAGTGGGCAGGACGCCTTCACCATCTTCTGCCAGGACATGGGCCGCACCGGCTTTGCCGCCGGCACGCTGGCGGTGCGCCACGGGCTGCAGGCACCGATTCCCGCACGCGACCCGCGCCCGCTGCTGACGATGAGCGACATGGGCCACGACATGGGGGGCGGACATGCGGGGCACGACATGTCCGCGATGATGGGCATGGACCATGGCAGCATGGACCACAGCGCACATGGCGGCGGCACTACCGCCAGCAAGGCACCGAAGCATCCGGCCAGCGAGCGCAACAACCCGCTGGTGGACATGCAGAGTTCGGCCACCGAACCGAAGCTGGACGACCCCGGCATCGGCCTGCGTGACAACGGCCGCCAGGTGCTGACCTATGGCGCGATGCGCAGCCTGTTCGAAGACCCGGATGGTCGCGAGCCCAGCCGCGAAGTCGAGTTGCACCTGACCGGTCACATGGAGAAATTCTCCTGGTCGTTCGACGGCATTCCGTTTGCCAGCGCCGAACCACTACGGCTGAACTACGGCGAGCGCATGCGCATCGTGCTGGTCAACGACACCATGATGCAGCACCCGATCCACCTGCACGGCGTGTGGAGCGATCTGGAGAACGCACAGGAGGAATTCCAGGTCCGCAAGCACACCATCGACATGCCGCCGGGCACCCGCCGCAGCTACCGCGTGCGCGCCGATGCCCTCGGCCGCTGGGCCTACCACTGCCATCTGCTGTACCACATGGAAGCCGGCATGATGCGCGAAGTGAGGATCGAAGAATGAGCCGCTCACTGCTTTCCCCCAGCCTGCTGGCCCTGGGCCTGGCCACCGCACTGCCGGTGTTTGCGCAATCGCATGCCGGGCATGACATGGGCACGATGGACGTGCCTGCGAAGGCCGCGAAGACCGCGAAGACCCCGGCCGAACCGGTCGATCATTCAACGATGGATCATTCGAAGATGGACATGGACGCGGCAGATCACGCCGACATGGACCACTCAACGATGGACCACTCGAAGATGGACCATGGCGCGATGCAGCCGGCGACGATGGGCCATTCCAAGATGGATCACTCCAGCATGGATCACGCGGCGATGGGTCACGGCACGCCCGCACTGACCGAACCGCGCGAACCGATCCCGGTCCCGACCGATGCCGACCGCGCCGCCGCGTTCCCGCCGATCGCGCATGGCGCGATGGAACACGCGCCGGGGATCAACAGCCTGCTGCTGATCGACCGCCTCGAACACTGGGACGGCAAGAGCAGCAACGGCCAGGCCTGGGAGGCTACCGGCTGGATCGGCGGCAACATCAACCGCCTGTGGCTGCGCACCGATGGCGAACGCAGCCGTGGCCGCACCGAGTCTTCATCGCTGGAGGCCCTGTACGGCCGTAGCGTGTCGCCGTGGTGGGACGTGCTGGTCGGCGTGCGCCAGGACTTCCGCCCCGCCGACTCGCGCACCTGGGCGGCCCTTGGCATCCAGGGCCTGGCGCCGTACAAATTCGAGAGCTCGGCCACGCTGTACATGGGCTCCGGTGGCCAGGTGCTGGCCAAGGCCGAAGTCGAGTACGACGTGCTGCTGACCAACCGGCTGATCCTGCAGCCGCTGCTGGAAGCCACGGTGGCGGCCAAGGACGAGCCGGAGTACGGCATCGGCCGCGGCCTGAACAAGGTCGAAGCCGGGCTGCGCCTGCGCTATGAGTTCAGCCGCCGCTTCGCGCCGTACATCGGCATCAGCCACGAACGCAGCTTCGGCGACACCGCCGACTATGCCGGCGACCACGCACGCGATACGCGCTGGGTGGCCGGCGTCCGCATGTGGTTCTGATCAGCGTATTGTGAGCAACCGCCAGCCCCGGCAGCCGCCGGGGCCGGCTACACTGCGCCACGTTCCAATGCAGGCTCCGCCATGTCGCTGCAGATCCGCCGCGCCACCCTCGCCGATGTCGACGCGCTGTCGGCCATCGCCATCACCACCTACAACGAAACCTGGGGCGACTCCTACCCGGCGCAGGAGCTGCAGGATTTCCTGCAGGCGCACTACAGCAGCGAACCGCAGCGCGCCGAACTGTCCGACCCGCGCAGTGCGATCTGGCTGCTGATGGACGGCGACGCCGTGGTCGGCTATCTGGCGGCCGGTGCCAACACCCTGCCACACGCCGAGGCGCGCGAGGGCGACATCGAACTGAAGCGTTTCTACATCCTGGCCGACCATCAGAACGGCGGCCACGGCGCGCGCCTGATGCAGGCGTTCATGGACTGGCTGGACCACCCGCAGCGCCGCACCCTGTGGGTGGGCGTGTGGGAAGAGAACTTCGGCGCACAGCGCTTCTACGCGCGCTACGGCTGCAGCAAGGTTGGCGAGTACGAGTTCATCGTCGGCGACACCCACGACCGCGAGTTCATCCTGCGCCGGCCGTGAGCATGCGGCCCCTGTAGAGTCGAGCATGGCTCGACTGTACAAAAGCAACGCGCCTAGAAGTCGAACAACTCCGACAGGAAGCTGTCCTTCTTCTTTTTCTTGTAGCCGTGGCCGTACTGCTGGCCGCGGTTGTCCTCGTAGCGCTGGCCAAGGTGGCGGGTATCGCGATGCATCACCGGCGGCGGCGCAGCGGCCGGCTGTGCCTGCACCGGCGCAGGCGGCGGTACCGTTGCACTGGCACCAGCACCGGCGCGCTCGATGATCTTGTCCAGCTCGCCACGATCCAGCCACACGCCGCGGCAGCTCGGGCAGTAATCGATCTCGATGCCATGGCGCTCGGCCATCTGCAGGGTCTGGGTCTTGCACACGGGGCACAGCATCGGCATTGCTCCTGTCGGTCTGGCTTCGACTCTACCTGCACTGCGATGACTGTGCGGCAACGCATGACCGATGGCACAGGGACTTCCGGCGCGTGCCAGCGTCCCTCGCCACCTTCCACACTGCACGCTGGTTCCGCAGGGAGTGCGCGCATGACCATTCTTTCCCGCCTGCCCAACGCCGTGCGATGGGTGCTGGTGCTGCTCGGCGTCGGCGTTGGCCTGAATCTGCGCGATATCGCGGCTGCCGCAGGCACGCCGATTCCCGCCTTGCCTATGCCCTACGGCGGCAGCCTGCTCGACAACGCACTGGCCGTGCTGCTGGCGCTGCTGCTGGCCGCACTGCTGCGCCCGCGTGGGGAGGGCCTGATGGCCAGCCTGGGGCTGCGCGGCAACGGCTGGCGCGGCCCGTTGTGGGTGTTGCTGGCCAGCCTGCCCTGCTGGCTGGGACTGGCGCTGCTGGGCACGCCCAACACCGCACTGACCGCACTGGATGCAACGACGCTCGCCGTGCTGTTCCCGCTGGCCGAGGAAGTGCTGTTCCGCGGCCTTGGCTTCGTGCTGCTGGTGAAGCTCATGCGCGGCCCGTGGGCCCTGCTTGCGCTGCCGCAGGCGCTGCTGTTCGGCTGGGTGCACTGGCTCGGCTTCGGTGGATTCGACGGCGGCGGCACCGCCCTGTTCGTCGGCGCGGTGATCGCACTGGGCGGCTTCATCTTCGCCTGGCTGGACCATCTGGATGGCGACACCCTGTGGTGCGGCCTGGTGCTGCACGTGTCGATGAACCTGGCCTGGAATGTGTTCAGCCTCGATGACACCGTCGCGCTCGGCTGGCAGGCCACCAGCCTGCGCATAGGCACCGCGCTGCTGGCGGTAGCGGTACTGGCCTGGCAGGTACGCCAGCGGCGCCAGCGCCCGCTGTAACGCCCACTTAGCCTGGCGTGCACGCCGGGATCACCCCCGGCTTGCGCATACTTGCGCGCCTTTTCATTGCTGCTTTCCGGAGCTGTAGCGTCATGTTGCTGTCCAAGCGCCACGTTGAACCCCGCGTCCTGCTGATCGAGGACGCCGAGGAAACCCGCGAGCTGAGCCGTCTTGCGCTGGAAAGCCAAGCCTGCCACGTGGTGGGCGTGAGCTCTGCCGAAGCGGCATTGGGCCTTCTGGCCGCTGGTGAGCGTTTTGACCTGCTGTTCACCGACGTCAACCTGGGTGCGATCAGCGGTATTGAAGCTGCCAACCAGGTGCGCGGGCTATATCCGCAACTGCCGATCCTGGTGACCTCGGGCATGGACCAGCATCAGGTGCTGCCGCAGCTGCGCGATGGCATCCATTTCCTGCCCAAACCGTACAACATGAGCGAGCTGCTCGACGCCATCCGGCTGTGCTTCCGGCACGCCGATGTGGGCGTGTTGACCCAGCCGGATGCACAGGCGGCGTGAGGCGTTCATCCACCATCAACCGCTGCTGTACGGTCCGGTACCCGGGAACACCTTCAGCAGCGCGCGGGTGATCATGTCCGGGTAGACCGTGAAGTGATCTTCGTCATCGATCACCATGTTCTCCACCTTCAACGATCGCCCGCTGTTGCGCAGCTGCTCGGCGAATTCGGCGTTGTGGCGCAGCATGTCGTTGCGGGTGAAGTAACGCGGTTCGGGCTTGACCGTTTCAAAGCTGCCCACCGACAGCACCACCGTGGTCGGCTGCGCCGGCGCCTTGGCTTCGGCCTGCATGCGCGGCACCCGATGGTCATCGAACCACAGCGACGGACTGGACAGGATGTAGGTGCGGAACATGTCCGGGCGCGTGGTCAGCACATAGGCGCCGAACAGGCCACCATAGGAATGACCCGCATAGGCGCGCCGCGCCGGATCAGTGCGGTAGCGCGCATCGATCATCGGCAGCACCTGCTCAGCGAGGAAATCGCGGTAGTGCGCCGCGCCGCCGTAGCTGACGTCATCGCTGTAGTCACGCGGATCGGTACGCGCCGGGTCGCTGGGCGTGTAATCGCGCGAGCGGCTCTGCTTGGACGTCAGGCCCTCCTGCGGCGGCAGCCCGACCAGGATGAAATCCTCCAGGTTCACGCCCTTCTGCCCCACCATGTTGCGCACGCTGCGCACCAGCGGGAAGCTGTACAGCGCATCCGTCACGTACAGCACCGGATAGTGCTTTTCCGGATGTGCGGCGTAGTCGGACGGCAACGCCACCCAGACCGGATAATCGCGGCCGACCGGGTCGTGCACGCGCAGCGCTTCGGTATCCGGCAGTACCACGCCCGGCGCAGCGGCGGCCGGGCTCTCCTTCGCTTCACTCTGCGCTGCCGGCGGCGCCACCGACATCGCACAGCCACTCACGGCCAGGCAGGCCGCCACACTCCATCCACGCACACGCTGCATCCACACTCTCCCGTTGCGGGCGGCGCACCGGATGGCGCCGCTGCCGCATCCTTGCATGGTGCGCAACCCGCTGCCAGTGCGGGTCAGGGCGAGGCCGGCGGCGGCGCCGGGAACAGCGTGCGCAGCGCCTGCAACGCGGCCGGATGATAGATCGTGGCGTGGGTTTCTTCCGGCAGAGGAAGGTACTTCACCAGCGGGGATGGCGACGCCTGTTGCAGCAGCGTTGCCAGTTGCGCGGCAGAGGCTGCAAGCTCCGGCTGCCCACTGCTGGCCAGGAACACGCGCGGCTGCGCACGCGTCACTGACGGCAGCTGCTTGGCCGCAGCACCCAGCATCGTGCCCCGGTTCCACCACAGGCTAGGGTCCAGCGCGATGTAGCTGTTGAACAGCGTCGGCTCCTGCAGCAGCGTTTCCACCACGAACAGGCCGGCCAGCGACTCGCCGATCAACGCACGCTCGTCGGTGGTCGGGTAGCGCTGGCGCACCTGTGGCATCAGTTCATCGCGCAGGAAGGTGCGGTAGGCCGCCGAGCCGCCGATGCGCGGCGCGATCTTCTGGTCCTGCGGGTCCTTGCTGGGGCCGGTCATGTCGCGGCGGCGCTCGGTGTTCTCGATGCCGACCAGCAGGAACGGACGCATGCTGCCATTGCCACTCAGCACCTGCACCAGGCCGGCCACGTGCAGGAAATCCTCACCGATGCCGCCGTCGGGCATGTAGAGCACCGGCAGCGGCGTTTTCGGGTCAAGGCCCCACGGCTGCGGGCGGTAGACGTTGATGCGACGGTTCTCGCCCAGCGCCTTCGATTCGAGGGTGAAGGTTTCGCCGATCACCAGCGGGGTTGCGGCCGCTGATTGTGCGGACGGCGCCGGTTCGGCGGCCATCAACGGCGTAGCGGAGACGGTGGACAACAACAGCGACAGCATGATCAAGCGCATGGGATGGCCCCTCCCGGGAAAGAGGCCGAGCATAGCGCCCTGCCGCAGGCATTGGCGGCTTCGGCACGCTCACCACCCCTGCCAGATGCGTAGATCCACGCCAAGCGTGGATGGACCACTGTAGAGCCGAGCCCACGCTCGGCTAGGCCTTGGTGCAAACCGCAGCCGAGCATGGCTCGGCTCTACAACACCTCACCCAGGCGCGGACGCCAACACCTCGTTCGTCGCAAATGCACCGATATTTGAGGACATGACTCGCGGGTCGTGCCACCACTTCAGGCGATAATCACGCCAACTATCCACGTGATACATCACGGCATAGTCGCCGCCGCCAGCAGATTTCGACATTTTCCAACGCGATTGACTGAGCACTAGAACGAACACGTCGCGTGCTGTCGCTTGCTGCATCAGATGTGTCTGCGCCACCATCGCCGCGCGCCTGGGTACTGCATTTCTCTTCGGAGAATCCTCATTGAAATCCAAGCGCATGCGTAAACACCATGCTGCGCCACCGACAACGGGTGGCACCGGGCCTGCAAGCCCGTGATGACTGTAAGCATGTTGTTTGCGCTCACCCGCCGACACTGTCTCTGGACCGTGCCGGCGGGTGATCCGTCGGCCTTCATGGCGGGCGGTGCGTGGGGGTTTTCGGACCCGCCGGTTAACTGCTTACTGTCATCCCGGCTTGCAGCCACGCATCGCCCGCCCTGCGCGGTGGCATTCCCACCCCAGCGCCGAGGAAGCCGACATGACCCAGCGTCCGCCCTATGCTTCAGATGCCGCCAGCGTCAACGATGACGACGACAACCCTTCGCCCGAACTGAGCACCTTCCTGGGCTGCCTCAGACGCATCCGCGCGGGCGAAGGCGCCGATGGCTTGCCCTGGCCTGAAACCAGCCTTTCCGCAGGGCGCGGGGTTGCCCTGTCGCGGGTGGAACGGGCCGCCATCGGCATGCTGACCGTTGCGGAAATGCTGCACGCAGCCGACCGTTGTCGATCGATGGCAACGCCGGAACGCCATCTGGATGCAGGCGTGGTTGAAGGGCTGTTCTTTGGCTGCCGCAGCCTGGCCGAGCTGGTGTGCCGGGATGTGCGGCCGGAGTAGCCTCACCCTGCACCGCAAACCGGGCCATACTGGGGCCGGACCGGCCGGTACCGGGTCCCATCGAAACCTACAAGGAGGTTTGTATGTTGAATGTTGTGATCGTTGCCGCGCTGGCTGCTGGCCCCGCTGCGTCCGTACCGTATGCCGATTGCCTGCTGGGCAATATCCAGCCCGGACTGTCCGATCATGCAGTGCAACTGGTACAGCAGGCGTGTGCCGCAAAGCATCCAGACAGTTTCCTTGCCTCGCTGGAACTGGAACGCACCTACAGCGCCCAGCGGCAGGCGCGGTTCGATGCGGATCGTGCCGCGGCGGAGCGGGCCGCCAACGCCGCAGCCTCTGCCGCACAGGCAGCGGCGGAGCGCGAGACGGCGCGAGCGCAGGGTGCCAAGGCCAAGTAGGAGTTGGCACAAGCAACAAAAAAGGCACCGCTTGGCGGTGCCTTTTTGAATGACCTGGATCATTGATGCAATGGTGGGCCGTGTAGGATTCGAACCTACGACCAAAAGATTAAAAGTCTTCTGCTCTACCGACTGAGCTAACGGCCCATTGCACTGCCCCAGCCTTTCGGCGGGGTGGGCATTCTACCCTACTTTGTCCGATCGCGTGAAACCCCGGTGTGTCGAGGTTGCCGGCCAGCGGCCGGCTCTACCTCGATCTGGGCCGCGGGCTTAAACCTTCCGGGCCAACGTCGCATCTCAGCTGTGATCCATCGCGGAACTCCGGATGCGCCTGCCCTTCAGCCTCATTGCCGCCCTGCTGCTGCCCTGCGCGGCCCTGGCCGCCCCGTCCCAGGTGGTCACCGACGACATTGCCCGCTTCTGGGCCACCTACGATGCGGTGCGCGCCGAACCCGACGCCGAGCGCCAGGTGGCGCTGGTCCAGCAGCGCTACATCGATCCGGGCAGCCCGGGACTGCATGCGCTGATGCAGGTGCGCAACTACACCGCCCGCGAATACGCCGAGGCCATGAACGCGTGGCCGCGCTTCTGGACATCGGTGCGGCCGCTCACCGCCAACGCACAGCAGGCCAGTGCCTCGCTGGAGCGCGATCTGGCTGCGTTCCGTGCGCTCTACCCTGCCCTGCGCCCGGCCACCATCACCTATGCGGTGGGCGTGCTGCGCACCGGTGGCACCACGCTGGGCGACAAGGTGCTGCTTGGAGCGGAGATGGCGCTGGGCGATGAGCGCGTGGACGTGAGCGAGCTTCCGGAGAAGATGCGCGACCGCCTGCGGATCTTCTACGACAGCCGGCCGGGCGCGAACAACGCGCAGAACAACCTGCACGAGTACGTGCACACGCAGCAGCGTGAGACCACCGGCAGCCTGGCCCAGTACGCGGTGCGCGAGGGTGTGGCCGAGTATGTAGCAGAGCGGTTGAGTGGGCGTCGGCCGGCGTTGCCGCTGTACAGCTACGGGCCCGCGCATGAGGCGGACATCCGCACGCGTTTCATTGCCGAGATGGACGGCGGTAACCTCGACAACTGGCTCTACAACAGCGCCCGCAATCCGTTCGGGGTGAGTGATCTGGGGTACTACGCCGGGTATCGCATCGCACAGGAGTACATGCGGCGGCAGAAGGATGAGAAGGCTGGGATCGCGCGGATGATCGAGTTGGACTATGCCGATCCGAAGTCGGTGCGGGCCTTCATCGAGGCGTCGGGGTGGTTGCCTGATGAGGCTGCCGGCCAGCGGCCGGCACTACCAGACTCCAGCCGCCGGTAGCGCCGGGACAGAGAGTGCGAACCAACGGTTCGCACCCACCATCGGGGGCATCAGCCCCATCACCTCAGGCGTACAACGTGGGGTCCGGCACGCCGGCTTCGGTGAAGCCCTGCGCGCGCAGGCGGCAGGCGTCGCAGTGGCCGCAGGCGGCGCCGTTGGCGTCGGCGTTGTAGCAGGACACGGTCAGGCCGAAGTCCACGCCCAGGCGCACGCCTTCGCTGACGATCTGGCCCTTGCTGAGGAACTGCAGCGGGGCATGCACCTTGATGCCCGCGCCTTCCACGCCCGACTTGGTGGCCAGGTTGGCCAGCGCCTGGAACGCGGCCACGAACTCGGGGCGGCAGTCCGGGTAGCCGGAGTAGTCCACGGCGTTGACGCCGCAGAAGATGTCATTGGCACCGAGCACTTCGGCCCAGCCCAGGGCCAGCGACAGCATGATGGTGTTGCGCGCCGGCACGTAGGTGACCGGGATGCCGGCACCGCCGGCTTCGGGCACGTCGATGTCGTCGGTGAGTGCCGAGCCACCGATGCTGCGCAGGTCCACGTCCACGGTCTTGTGCGCGACCACGCCCTGGGCCTTGGCCACGCGGGCGGCGGCGTCCAGTTCGGAGGTGTGGCGCTGGCCATAGCGCACGCTCAGGGCATGCACGGCGAAGCCCTGTTCCTGGGCCATGGCGATGACGGCGGCTGAATCCATGCCGCCGGAGAGAAGCACGACTGCCTTCTTCATGGGTAAAACATCCGGTTGGGAGGGGAAAGCCAGCACGCTGTCCCGCGCCGGAGTTACATCAGGGAACGTTGCCTGGCCTCATCGGCCCGGCTCGTCGTTCCACAGGATTTTATGCAACTGCATCTGGAAGCGCACCGGCAGGCGGTCTTCGACGATCCAGTCGGCCAGCTGGCGCGCGGTGATCTCGCCCTTGCTGGGCGAGAAGAACACGGTGCAGCGCTTGACCAGATCGTGCTCGGCCAGCAGGGCCTTGGCCCAGTCGTAGTCTTCGCGGCTGCAGATGACGAACTTGATCTGGTCGCGGGCGGTCAGCAGCGGCAGGTTTTCCCAGCGGTTGCGCGCCACTTCGGCCGAACCCGGGGTCTTGATGTCGACTACGCGCGATACGCGCGGGTCCACCGCGCTGACATCCAGCGCGCCGGAGGTTTCCAGCGAGACGTCCATGCCGGCGTCGCACAGCTTCTGCAGCAACACCAGGCAGCGCTTCTGCGCCAGCGGCTCGCCGCCGGTCACGCAGACGTGGCGCACGCCCTGGGCCATCACCTCGGCCACGATGTCGTCGATGTCCCACCAGGTGCCGCCGTGGAAGGCGTAGGCGGTGTCGCAGTACTGGCAGCGCAGCGGGCAGCCGGTCAGGCGCACGAACACGGTCGGCCAGCCGGCGGTATCGGCTTCGCCCTGCAGCGAGGTGAAGATCTCGGTGATCTTCAGGCGCGGCAGCGGCGACTGCACGATGTCGCTGGGGGTGGCGACGGCGTTGGACGGGGTAACGGCGGTCATGGCGGGCACTTCTTGGTGGGACACGTGGCGGGTGGGCTACCGTGGCCGGTAACGAAAGCAGCCGAGCATGGCTCGGCTCTACAACTGCAACCGGACGGGCATGGCCCGGCGCTACCGGATCCGGGCGGGTTTGCCGATCCGGAAACGAAAGCAGCCGAGCATGGGCTCGGCTCTACAGGGCATCTATTGTACGCCCGGTCAGCGGATCAGCGGATCTGCTTGCCGAGGCGGATGGACTGCAGCCGGTCCTGGGCGGTGCGCGCGGCGTCCGAGCCCGGGTACTGCGCCACGACGGTCTCCAGCGTCTGCTGGGCCTGGTCGACCTTGCCCTCGCCATACTGCGAGAGGCCAACCTTGAGCAGGCCGCCAGCGGCCTTGTCGTGGGTCGGATAGCGCGCGAGCAGTTCACGGAACTGGGTCTCGGCCATCGGGAAATTGCGGGTGGCGTAGTAGCTCTCGCCCAGCCAGTACAGCGCGTTCGGCGCGTAGACGCCGTTCGGGTACAGCTGCAGGAAGCTCAGGAACAGCTGCGCAGAATCATCGTACTTGCCGGCCTTCAGCGAATCGAAGGCGACGTTGTAGGAGGTGCGCTCGTCGCCGGTGGCGGCAAGGCTGCCGGCATCACCATGGACGGAAGGCGGCCGCTCGGAAGTGGCCGCCGCTGCGGGTTTTGCCGGGGCCGGTGCGGCCTTCGGCGCGCTCGCCGGAACGGGCGGCAGGGCCGGGGCGGCATTGCCCCCTTCCAACCGGTTCAGGCGGCTGTCCAGATCCAGGTACTGGTCCTGGGCGGACTGCTTGAGCTGGGCGTTGTCGTGCTGCAACTGCTCGATCGAGGCCTGCAGGCTGGTGACCTGCTGCCGCAGCTGGTTGATCTGGTTCAACAGGTCCTGGTTGGCACTGTTGTTGTACATCTGCTGCTCGAGCGCGCCTACACGTTCAGCGAGGCTGTGTCGGTGTGCATGGGCCGGTGCGGCAGCCAGGAGGGGTGCCGCAACGACCAGCATCAGTTTGATGCCAATGCGCATGGATTACTGAGCGGTGTAGACGATTTCGACGCGACGGTTCTGCGACCAGCAGGACTCGTTCGACTCGGTGCAGACCGGACGCTCTTCACCGTAGGACACGACGGTCAGCTGCGAAGCCGAGCCACCGTTGGCCTGCAGGGCCGAGTTGACGCCGTTGCCACGACGCTCGCCCAGGGCCTGGTTGTACGCGCGCGAACCGCGCTCGTCGGTGTGACCCTGCAGGGTGATGCGCGAGGACGGACGGTCACGCAGGTACTTGGCGTGGCAAGCCATGATGGCCTGGAATTCCGGCTTCACGTCTTCCTTGTCCAGGTCGAAGTAGACAACGCGCTGGCGCAGGCAAGCGTCGGTGTCCAGGTCGCCCGGGCCGTACAGGCCCGAGGTCGACGGACCGGTCGGGGTGGTGGTCGAGGTGCCGGTGTCGACCGGGGCTGCCGGCTCTTCCTTCACCTTCTTCGAGCAACCGGCCAGGACGGCCACAGACAGCAGGGAAACAAGCAGAACGCGGGTGGACTTGTTCATGGCGATACCTTTGTGGCTCCTAGGCCGATGAGGGGTTCAAGACAACGAAAATATTAACACTCTTTTAGCGCTGGGTACGGTATGGGGACCATGCCGGTTCGCGCACATCACCATCGGCCAGGACCAGACGCTGGCGAACCCGCGCATCGGCCGAGACGGCATACAACACGCCACGCCCACCTTCGCGGGCGGCGTACAACACCATGCTTGCGTTGGGCGCAAAGCTCGGCGACTCATCCAGCGAACCCGGCGACAGCGTGCTCCAGCGCGGCGAACCCAGCGAGCTGTCCATCATCGCGATCTTGTAGCTGTTGCCCGAGCCCTGGGCGACGGCGATCTTCTTGCCGTCGTAGGACACCGAGGGCTTGGCATTGTAGTTGCCCTGGAAGGTCACGCGCTCGGCGCTGCCGCCGCCCGCACCCACCTTGTAGACCTGCGGACGGCCGCCGCGGTCGGAGGTGAAGTACACCGCGCTGCCATCCGGCGCCCAGGTCGGCTCGGTATCGATGGCGAAGTGGTTGGTCAGCTGGGTCAGCTGCTTGCTGCCCAGGTCCATCACGTAGATTTCCGGGTTGCCCGAACGCGACAGGGTCAGGGCCAGCTTGCGGCCGTCCGGCGAGAACGCCGGGGCGCTGTTGATGCCGCGGAAGCTGGTGACCAGCTCACGCGCGCCGGTGCCGATGTTCTGGATGTAGATGGCCGAATTGCCACGCTCGAAGCTGACGTAGGCCAGCTTGCTGCCATCCGGGCTCCACGACGGCGACAGCAGCGGCTCGGCCGAACGCACGATGGTCTGCGGGTTGTAGCCGTCGGAGTCGGCCACCATCAGCGCATAGCGCATGGCATCGCCCTTGCCGCTGGCGGTCACGTAGGCGATGCGGGTCCAGAAGGCGCCGCGCACACCGGTGATCTTTTCGTAGATGGCGTCGGCCATCTGGTGGGCAACGTCGCGCATGGCGTTGCCACGGGCGGTCATCGCCAGGCCCAGCAGGCGCTCCCCCTTGGGCACGTCGAACAGTTCGTACTCGACGCGGTAGGCGCCAGCCCCGGCGTCGAGCACGCGGCCGACCACGATGTAGTTCTGCTTCAGCGCGCGCCAGGTGGCGAACTGGATGTCGCCGCCGCGCACCGGCTTTTCGACGATCTGCGCTTCGGGCAGCGTACGGAACTGGCCCGAACGCTCCAGGTCGGCACGGACCACGCCAGCGACGTCGGTCTGCGGTGCAGCCGCCGAACCCTGATAGGGCATCGGCACGATGGTGATCGGCAGCGCGGAGGCATTGCCGCCGATGATGTCGATATCCAGCCCCTTCTGCTGCGCGACGGCAGCAAAGGGCAGCAACAGGGCCGCAAACACGGCAAGCCAGCGAGGCATCTTTTTCATGGAGCGCTCAATAGGGGGAAACCGGAACGAGGGATAACAAAGCGGAAGTGAACCGCTTCGCAATCATGAACCAAGGGTACGTGAATTCCGGGTCAGTTCCAGCCCGTCCTCTCACGCACCGTTAACGTCGTGGCTAACATCGCGCCCGCCTGCCCCGTCACGCCGCCCAGCGGGGCGGTGTTCGACAGCAGTCCACAGACTGCCCGACCGGAACCGGGCCGACCAGAGGCAGGCACGACAAACGTGGGCACGAGCGGCCGTGCTGGCCGCCCTGCCCGGCCGCCTCAGCGATCCTGGGCGGTAAAGGTGAAGTTGAGCGTGCGCGCGAATACCGACTCAAAGCCGCGATACGGCAGCGGCTGCGCGTTGAGCACAGCGGCCTCGATCGAACGCTTGCCGGCCTCGTCGTACGGGCAGTTCGGGCTGACCTTGGCCTGCATCACCGTGCCACCCGGAATCTGGGTAATGGTGATCTGGCAGCGCTGGCCCAGCGGCACCGTATCCGGGCGCACCCACTGCGACAGTACCTTGGCCTGGATCGCGGCTGCGTACTTGGCCGAAAGATCGTCGCTGTTGCCTCCACCACCGGCGGCCGGCTGGGACGCACCGCTGGCACCGGCGGCGGCACTGCCGGCAGCGTTGCGCGCGGCGGCCACCTGGCGCAGCTTCTGTTCGGCCAGCTTGGCTTCCTTCTCGGCCTGCTCGCGGCGGGCACGGATCTCGGCGATCTTCTTCTGCTTCTCGGCCTCGGCCTTGTCAGCGGCCACGCGCTCCTGCTCGGCCTGCTTCTTCTTCTCGTCCGCTTCCTGCTGCTTTGCCAGGCGCAGCTTCTGCTCCGCTTCTTCCTGGCGCTTGCGTTCGGTCAGGTCGATCTGCTCCTGGCGGCGCTTGGCTTCCTGCTCCTGCTTGGCCTTCTCCTGCGAGATGGCCAGCGCGCTCACCGCTTCCTGGTCCTTGGTGTCCGGCTGCGCGACGCGCTCCTGCGCCTGTTGCTGCTGCGGCGTGGGGGCGTCCTGCGGGCGCGGCTCGGGGATCGGCTGCGGCGGCGGAATGGTGTCTTCCGGCACTGGGACCGGCTCGGCCACCGGCGGCGGCAGGTCTTCCAGCTTTTCCGACTGCCGCAGGGCCTGGCGCGCAGCGGAGGCCTCGGACGCAGACAGCGCCAGGCTGGCCTCGACCGACGGATCACCGGCGGCGGCGTCGGTGTTGCGCTCGGGCGACCAGAACCAGGCCACGATGAAGACCAGCGCGACCAGCAGGTGCACCAGCAACGCCAGCGCCAGGGGCAGGCCCCAGCCGGGTTCGCGCTGCTGCGGGGGTGGCAGGGCGTCAGCGTGCATCGGTGGCCAGGCCTACCTTGTCTACCTTGGCGCGCTTGATCACATCCATCGCGGCGATGACCTTTTCATAGGCCACGGCACGGTCGGCGGCGACGATCACGCGCACGCCCTTGTCCTGGGCGGCGATGCCGGCCAGGCGGCCTTCCAGTTCCTCGGCCGACACGGCAGTCGGTTCCTTGGCATCGGGCAGCTTCAGGCTGAGCTGGCCGTCCTGGCGCACCGAGACGATCACCGGGTCCTGCTTGCTTTCCAGCGCCTTGGCGTTGGACTGCGGCAGGTCGACGTCGAAGCTCAGCGTGAGCAGCGGCGCAGTGACCATGAAGATGATCAGCAGCACCAGCATGACGTCGATGTAGGGAACGACGTTGATTTCCGATTTCAGCTTGCGGCGCTTGCGGCGACCGATGGCAGCGGACATGGCTTGGACTCCCGGGTCAGGCGCTTACTCGTCGCCAGCGCTCTGGCGCTGCAGGATGGAGCTGAACTCTTCGGCAAAGGTCTCGAACCGCACCGACATGCGCTCAACGCGGGTGGTGAAGCGGTTGTAGGCCCACACTGCCGGGATGGCCACGAACAGGCCGATGGCGGTGGCGAACAGCGCTTCGGAGATGCCCGGGGCAACGGCGGCGATGCCGGCCTGCGCACCGCTGCTGATCATGTCGTGCATGGTCACCATGATGCCGAACACGGTGCCGACCAGGCCTACGTACGGCGCGGTCGAGCCGATGTTGGCCAGCAGCTCCAGGTTACGCTCGAGCTGGTCCACTTCGCGGGTGTAGGTGGTGCGCATGGCACGCTGTGCGCCTTCCAGCTGCGCGCGGCCGTCCAGCCGGCGCTTGTCGCGCAGGCGGGTGTATTCGCGGAAACCGGCTTCGAAGATCGCTTCCAGGCCACCGACATTGCGGCTGCGGTCGGTGGCCGAGCTGTACAGCTTGCCCAGGTCGGCGCCGGACCAGAAGCGGTTCTCGAACTCGTCGGCTTCACGGGTGGCCTGCTTGAACACGCGGGCCTTGCGGAAAATGATCACCCAGCTGACGAACGAGCCGACCAGCAGCAGCAGCACGATGATCTTCACCGGCAGGCTGGCCTTGGCCATCAGCTCGAGGTAGTTGATGCCGCCGCCGGTGGTGGCCTGGGCAAGGGTCTGGGTCGCGGCGTTGCTGACATCGGCCGGCAGTGCCTCGGTGACCGTGGCCTGCAGGGCCAGGAGCGTTGCGATCATCCGTTGTTCCTCAAAGTTCGGATTCGGGGTGGAGGTGGGGTTGCAGCATGGCAAGGACGGCCTCGTCCATGCCACGCGGGCGGAAACTGGCCGCTTCCAGTGCGGCGATGCGGACCTGGGCCGACAGCAGCAGTTCGCCATCGCGCAGGATCTGCTGCTCGAAGACCATGCTGGCCTTCTTCAGCTGGACCAGGCGGGCGCTCACCTGCAGGGTGTCATCCAGCCGTGCCGGCCTGATGAAATCCATCTGCATCGAACGCACCGCGAAGATCATGCCGTGCTCGATGCGCATGCGCTCCTGGCCGTAGCCCAGCGCGCGCATCCATTCCGTCCGGGCCCGTTCCATGAAGGCCACGTACCGGGCGTGGTAGACCACGCCACCGGCATCGGTATCTTCCCAGTAAATGCGTGTCGGCCAACTGAATCGCGGCTCAACCGACATCGGGAACCTCGGCGAACAGGTCCTGCGGCGGGTTCTTGGGTTTCAGGCCCATGTGCCGGTAGGCCTTGTGCGTGGCCATGCGGCCACGCGCAGTGCGCACCAGGAAGCCCTGCTGGATCAGGTAGGGCTCGACCACGTCTTCCAGCGTGCCGCGCTCTTCGGACAGCGCCGCAGCCAGCGATTCGATGCCGACCGGGCCACCGTCGAAGTAGTCCACCATCGTTTTCAGCAGGCGCCGGTCAAGCTCGTCGAAGCCTTCCGGGTCGACCTTGAGCATCTTCATCGCGGCCTGGGCCACCGGCTCATCGATGTGGCCACCTGCCTTGACCTGCGCGTAGTCGCGCACGCGTCGCAGCAGGCGGTTGGCGATACGCGGGGTACCCCGCGCGCGGCGCGCGATCTCCCCTGCCCCATCGGCGGTGCAGTCGATGCCGAGGATGCTGGCGGAGCGGCGCACGATACGGGTCAGCTCCTCGACGCTGTAGAACTCCAGGCGCTGGACGATGCCGAAGCGGTCGCGCAGCGGCGCGGTCAGCAGGCCGGCGCGGGTGGTGGCGCCGATCAGGGTGAACGGCGGCAGGTCGATCTTGATCGAGCGCGCCGCGGGGCCCTCGCCGATCATGATGTCGATCTGGAAGTCTTCCATCGCCGGGTACAGCACTTCCTCGACCACCGGCGACAGGCGATGGATCTCGTCGATGAAGAGCACATCGTGTGGCTGCAGGTTGGTCAGCAGCGCGGCCAGGTCGCCGGCCTTCTCGATCACCGGGCCGGAGGTCACCCGCAGGGCCACGCCCAGTTCATTGGCGATGACATGACTGAGGGTGGTCTTGCCCAGGCCCGGCGGCCCGAAGATCAGCACGTGGTCGAGGGCGTCGCCACGCCCCTTGGCCGCCTGGATGTAGATCTCCATCTGCTCGCGCACCGGCACCTGGCCGAGGTAATCGGCAAGGCGCTTGGGGCGGATGCTGGCGTCGGCGGCGTCATCCTCGCGGGTGGCGCCGGCGCCGATGATGCGGTCGTCGGTCATGTGCTGATTATGCGGCAAAAGTACGGGTTTCGGCCGGGCTGCGCCCGGCACCCGCAGAGGCCGAAGCAACGGCAACAGCCGAAGCAAGAGCAGAAGCAGGGTTGCTGAGGGATGGCAGGGTGGGTCCGGCTGCGGGGGGGCCG
>NZ_JASJSI010000074.1:0-21809 GCF_030237085.1 Stenotrophomonas maltophilia group sp. Smal32 | reverse complement strand
AATACCCGGGTGATATTGACGGACGCAAATTACCCGGGCAATATTTGTGCATCGCCCCCGATGCCAATGCCATGCCTGCGTCCCGACTGCCCCCCTTCAGCTGTTTCGACGGCCATCGCCTGGTCGTTTCCGGTGCGCCGGAAGTGGCCGCGCTGGCCCTCAAACAGCTGCGCGCCGACAACGCCGCAGGTCCGTTGCTGGTGTTCGACAATGCCACCGGCCGCACCCGCGATTTCGATACGCGCGGCAGCGACGCGGAACTGCTGACGCGGGTCGCCGAAGCGTTTCCGGCGCCGCTGCAGACGGATGTTGAAACCCACGCCGAAGAAACCGAAGATGCACCACCCCCACGTGGCCGCGGTCGCCCGAAACTGGGCGTGGTTGCGCGCGAAGTGACGTTGCTGCCGCGCCATTGGGCATGGCTGGCCGAACAGCCGGGCGGGGCCTCCGTGGTGCTGCGCAGGCTGGTGGAAGCGGCCAGCCGTGCGGGTGCAGACAAGGACCGGCAGCGCCGCGATACCGAGCGCGCCTATCACTTCCTGCAGGCCATTGCCGGTGATCTGCCCGGCTTCGAGGAAGCCATCCGCCTCCTGTTTGCGCATGACCGCGCGGGCCTGGAAGCGGCGTTGCACCGCTGGCCCGGGGACGTGCGCGATCACGCCCTGCGGCTGGCCTTCGATATCCCACCTGTTTAAGTACTGACGTTCGACCCAGGGCGCCGTGGATGAACGACGGCGCCGCTTGATCGCGGGCGACTGCCCGCTTACCTCGTGCTTGCTTTGCTGGCGGAAACGCCGGGCAGGGCAGCGCCTTGCCCAGAGAAACCCCATGAGCCTTTCCGCACACGCGACACCTCCGGTTGCGCCGCCGCTGTCGCGCACCTACCTGGCCCTGCTGCTGCCCATGCTGATGACCAACGCACTGCAGCTGGCCGCCGGCACGCTGGACAACGTCTACCTCGGCCATCTGCTTGGCACGCAGGCGGTGGCTGCCGCCGCTGCGTTCTTCCCGGTGTTCTTCCTGCTGATGGCCCTGGTGATGGGCCTGGCGACGGGCGCAATGGTGCTGATCGGCCAGGCCTGGGGCGCAGGCCAACCGCAGCGGGCACGCGCCGTGGCCGGCAGCGCGGTGGCGCTTGCCCTGCTGTTGTCGCTGCTGGTGATGGGCGTGGGCGGCGTGTTCGCGCCGCAGATGCTGGCGGCACTGGGGACGCCGGCGCCGGTCCTCGGCGAGGCCATCGTCTATGCGCGGGTGCTGCTGCTGAGTGCGCCGGCGTTCTTTCTGTTGTGGCTGGCGACGGCCGTGAGCCGCGCGGTGGGGGACGCAAAGACGCCGTTGCACGCGCTGCTGCTGGCGACCGTGCTCGGCCTGCTGTGCACGCCACTGCTGATCCTCGGCTGGGGCGGCCTGCCGCAGCTGGGCGCGGCCAGTACCGCGGTGTCGGCGGCATCTGCCTCGCTGCTGGCGTTGGTCTGGTTGCTGTGGCGCTGGCATCGCCTGGGGCATCCGCTGGCACCCGGCCATGAGCTGCTGCGGGCCATCCGTTTCGATGGCGCGATCATTCGTTCGATGCTGCGCATCGGCGTGCCGTCCTCGCTGCAGATGCTCAGCCTGGCCATTGCCGAGATCGTGTTGCTCGGCTGGATCAACCGCTATGGCTACACCGCCACGGCGGCCTACGGTGCGGTCAACCAGTTGATGAGCTGGGTGCAGCTGCCGGCCATGTCGCTGGGCATCACCGCCACCATCCTCGCCGCGCATGCGATGGGGGCAGGACGTGCGGCACGATTGCCCGCCATTGCCCGCACCGGCGTGATGCTGGGCCTGGCGATGCTGACGGTCGTGGTGCTGCTGGTGATGGCGCTGGCGCCGTGGCTGACCGGCCTGATCCTGGCGGCGCCGGAGGTGCGTGAACTGGCGGCACTGCAGCTGCGCACGGTGGTGTGGGGCGTGCTGGCGATGGGCGGCACCACGGTGCTGGTCGGCGTGATGCGCGGCAGCGGGACTGTGCTGCTGCCGGCGTTGCTGGGCATGACAGCGGTGCTGCTGCTGGAGCTGCCGTTGGCGATGTGGCTGCAGGCGCGGCACGGGCTGACCGGCCTGTGGTGGGCGTGGCCGCTGGGACTGGTGGCGATGCTGGTGTTGCAGGCGCTCTGTTTCGCGCGATGGCGGCGACGGACGCAAGGTGGGTAGTGCCGGCCGCTGGCCGGCAAACCGGAACGGCCGGAGCAGCCGGCCAGCGGCCGGCTCTACCGCTCGGTCGGATCGCATCCGGTGAAAATCCACGCCGATGCCGGTCGGGTAGCGCCGGGCCATGCCCGGCGGCAATCAGCGCCGATGCGCCAGCAGCAGGTGGAAATGCTTCTCCCGCGTCTGCCCGTCATTGCTGGCGGCGGTTTCGCGATGGCTGCGCCAGGCCGAGATGTTGAATCCCGATACGCGCATCGCCAGCTCAACTGCGTCCAGCTCATGCAGCTGGAAATCGGCGGCAAACGGCAGGCTGCGCATGAAGGCCGCATCGCCGAACGCCAGGCACAGCCGGCCTCCCCGGCGCAGTACGCGCGCAAGCTCGTCCAGCACCGGGGCCAGGTTGGGCCAGAAGTACAGGGTGTTGACCGCCAGTGCGGCATCCACGGATGCCTCGTCCACCGGCAGCGCATGGGCATCGCCCAACCGCATCGCCGCCCGGTCGCCCAAGCCGGCACTGGCCAGCCGCCGGTTGCCGGCCTCGACCATGGCGGCGGACAGTTCAACGCCCAGGTACTGGCTGCCCGGCGCCTGCAACAGCTGGGGCGCGAAGGCCGCATTGCCGGGGCCGACCTCCAGGATGCGCTCGCCGGCCGCCACCGCCAGCAGCCCGATCGCGGCCAGGTTCAGGGCGCTGTTGCTGCGGTTCATCGAGTCGGCCACCGCCAGCGCGGCGTCGCCATGGGGCTGCCGCAGCTGCGCGGCCAGGGTGGAAGCATCCAGCATCGTCGTCGTCCATCGAAGAGATTCGGACGTGGCGGCGGCGGGCCCGCCGGTGACCATAGCGCTGACCTTGCGGCTTGGGAAGTAGGGAAACCCCGCTGCAGGGTGATGAGGAAATGTCCAGCGTCGCAGTCGGTGAGATCTGGTTGTCCACAGGGGGTGTGGATTACGCGTGGGCAACTTTGTGGATAAGCCGCGACAGGCGCCACCCCCCTAGGCTGTCAAGATGGGTGGCGAAAAATTCACCGCTGGTGAGGATGGGTGAGCGCATGGTGAAGAATCGGCCTGGCAGGCGCTGTCACCCATGGCGGCGCTCGCGGTAACCTGTGGGCCTTGATGCTCCGTGAGACCCCATGAAACGTCACTTCTCGATGCTGCGCGAATTCCAGCTGGCCGACTGGTTCACCCTGGCCAATGCTTTCTGCGGCACCGGTGCGGTGTTCGCCGCGATGCGTTTCCTGCAGGGCGGCGAGCGCGGCTACCTGCTGTTCGGCATGGCGCTGATCCCGCTGGCCTTCATTTTCGACGCCCTTGACGGGCGCATCGCGCGCTGGCGCAAATCCAGCTCCACCCTGGGCCGCGAGCTGGACTCGCTGTCGGACGTGATCTCCTTCGGCGTGGCGCCGGCGGCGCTGGCCTATGCGTGCGGCATGCAGGGCGGCTGGGACTGGCTGGTGCTGAGCTACTTCGTCTGCTGCGGCGTCAGCCGCCTGGCGCGCTACAACGTCACCGCCGAGGCGCTGGCCGGCGACGAGGGCAAGGTCAAGTATTTCGAGGGCACGCCGATCCCGACCAGCCTGGTGCTGGTGATCGTGCTGGCCATCGCTGCCGGTACCGATGCCATCGGCCAGGACCTCTGGTTCGGCCAGTGGCAGATCGGCCCTTGGCAGCTGCACCCGATGGTGCTGCTGTTCGCCCTGTCCGGGTCGCTGATGATCAGCAAGACCCTGCGCATTCCCAAGCCATGAGCCAGCCCTGCGGAGGCCTGCGATGACCAGCTCGGCCCACGACGCCGGCAGCAGCGATTTCGAAGCCCTGGCCCGGCAGTACTTCGGTGCCTGGGGCGATGCCCTGCGCCATGCGACCACGCCCGGTGCACCGGCCGGTGATGATCCCGGCAGTTGGCAGCGGCTGTTCGACTGGTGGGGCCAGCTGTTGCCCGAGCAGGCGCAGGGCGCACCGGACGATGCCGTGCGGCGCTTCCGCGAACAGGCGGGCAACTGGTACGGCACCATGCAGGACGTCGCCGCACGGTTTGCGGGTCGCGACGCCAGCAGCGCTGAAGTGGCCCAAGCCTGGCGCGAGGCGGTGCAGGCGCAGGGCGACGGCATGCTGCAGTGGATGCTGCAGGGTGCCCGTGGCAGCACCCATGCCGGCGCCGCCGTGCCCGAATTCGCCGCGTGGTTGCAGCAGTTCCAGCTGCAGGCCGGTCCGTGGCTGCAGAGCCCGGCGTTCGGCCCCGGGCGCGAGCACCAGGCACGCTGGCAGGCCCTGCTGCGGGCGCAGGAGGAATACCAGCAGCATTCGCGGGCCTACGTCGATCAGATCAGGCAGGCGCTGGACGAGGCCTTCGCGCTGTTCGAGCAGCGCTTGGCCCAGCACGAACAGCCGGGCAGCCAGCTGACCAGTGCGCGTGCGATGTTCGACCTGTGGATCGATGCGGCCGAGGAGGCCTACGCCAAGGTCGCCATGTCCGAGCCGTTCCAGCAGGTGTATGCCTCGCTGGGCAACGCACAGATGCGACTGCGCGCCGGCCTGCAGCGCGAGGTGGAACAGATGAGTGAGCGTATCGGCTTGCCGACCCGCAGCGAGATGGACGCTGCGCATCGCCGCATTGCCGAACTGGAGCGCAGCCTGCGCCGCCTGCAGGCGCAGGTGGCGGTGCTGGCGGGCACTGCCGCGGTGGATCCGGTGTCGCAGCCGGCACCGGCAAAGGTGAAGCCCGTGGCACGCAAAGCTGCGAAGAAGGTCGCACCGGCGAAGAAGCCGGCCGCGAAGAAGGCGCCGGCGAAGAAAGCATCGGCGAAGAAGGCTGCCGCACGCACCACCTCACGGGCGCGTGACCGATGAAAGGACCGCTGGGCTTCAACGCCGATGACCTGATGCAGGAAACCCTCGCCATGCAGCGCAAGCTGATGGAAGGGCTGAAGCTGCTGCCGCAGGTGGAAGACGTGGACTATGGCGTGACCGCCCGCGAAGAAGTCTGGCGCGACGGCAAGGTGGTGCTGTACCGCTTCGTCGGCGAGCAGGCACCCACCCGCCGCACGCCGCTGCTGATTGTCTATGCGCTGGTCAACAGGCCGTACATGGTGGACCTGCAGGCCGACCGCTCGCTGGTACAGAAGCTGCTGGCGCTGGGCCAGGACGTCTATGTGCTGGACTGGGGCTACCCGGACCGCTCCGAGCGCTTCCAGACCCTGGAGGACTACCTGCTGCGCTACATCGATGGCGCGGTGGAGGCGCTGCGCGCGCGCAGCGGTGGCCCGGTGGACCTGCTCGGCATCTGCCAGGGGGGCGTGTTCGCGCTGTGCTATGCGGCACTGCGCCGGCAGAAGCTGGGCAAGCTGATCACCATGGTCACCCCGGTTGATTTCCAGACCGCCGACAACATGCTCTCGCACTGGGCACGGCAGGTGGATGTGGATCTGCTGGTCGACACGCTGGGCAACATCCCGGCCGATCTGATGAATGCCAGCTACCTGATGCTCAAGCCGTTCCGGCTGAACGTGCAGAAGTACGTCGGTCTGCTCGACATCCTGGATGACAAGGCCGCGCTGGAGGATTTCCTGCGCATGGAGAAATGGATCTTCGATTCGCCGGATCTGGCGGGCGAGGCGTTCCGTGACTTCATCAAGCAGTTCTACCAGGGCAACGGGCTGGTGAACGGCACGGTGCGGATCGGCGAGGAAGCGGTGGATCTGTCGCAGGTGACCCTGCCGGTGCTGAACATCTATGCCGAGCAGGATCATCTGGTGCCGCCGGATGCATCGCGCGCGATGCGTGGGCGCCTGGGCACCGACGACTACACCGAGTCCAGTTTCCGTGGCGGGCATATCGGCATTTACGTGTCCGGCCGCGCGCAGCGCGAAGTGCCGGCGACGATTGATGACTGGTTGAAGGCGCGTGACCTGTAGAGTCGAGCCATGCTCGACTGACCTGGGGGGATGATGACGTACCGGATTCTTTTGATTTTTGCGGCACTGCTGGCAGTGCCGCTTGCCCACGCCGCACCCAGTGCGGATGCACAGCGCGAGATCGCCCAGCTGATCTCCAGCCTTGATGGCTCGCAATGCAGGTTCCAGCGCAACGGCAGCTGGTATGACGGCAGTGACGCGCGTGCGCACCTGCAGCGCAAGTACGACTATCTGCTGAAAAAAAACCAGATCGACAGTGCCGAGCAGTTCATCGAGCGAGCCGCCAGCCAGAGCAGCATGAGCGGCAAGCCGTACCGTATCCAGTGCCCGGGACAGCCTGAACAGAGTGCAGCTGCCTGGTTCGGCGCACGCCTGCAGGCGCTGCGCCATCGCACGCCGTAGATATGGGGGCGGTGTAGAGTCGAGCCATGCTCGACTGGCTCTGCCCGCAAGCTGAGGAGACACCGCCATGAACACCACGCCCAAGACGCTGTCGCGTTCATTGAACGACCGCATGATTGCCGGCGTGATGGGCGGCATCGCCCACCGCTTCGGCTGGAACCCCACGCTGGTGCGGATCGTGTTCGTGCTGGTCTCGATCGGTTCGGCGGCCTTCCCCGGCATCCTGGTCTACCTGATCCTGTGGCTGCTGATGCCGAACGAGGCCGATTGAAGACTGCCCCGGAGCCCTGGCCGATCTGGCTGCGCGCGCTGCAGGTGCTGGGCGCGGTGTGGACGTCACCCAATTCCCTGATCGGCGTGATCGGCGGCCTGGCCGGCATGCTCGGCGGCGCGACATTGCGCTGGAGCGGCCGTGACTGTGCGCTGGTGTTCGACCGCTGGCCATGGGGGCCGGGTGGGGCGATCACGCTGGGCAATGTGATCCTGCACACCGGCCATGACCTGGGCATTTCGTGCCGGACCTATGCGCATCAGGCGGGGTGGGGCGTGGAGCCGCTGATCCGGCTGGACGACCACGAACGCGCGCACGTCTACCAGTACATGGTGCTGGGGCCGCTGTACCTGCCGGTGTACCTGCTGTGTGGCGGGGTGAGTGCGCGGAATCCATTCGAGCGCGCGGCCGATTATTTCGCCCGGTACGGGCGTGGCTGGTGGCCGTAGTTTCCAGCCAACGGCGCAGCCCCTCGTGACGTGGTCGCGGAATGCGTTTCATGCGATTGGGCCGGGCAGGATGGGTTCGCGGGACACGCCGTAAACCTGTGGTGGTCCAGTATTTTTGGACACTCCCAAAGGGAGTTCAGGCCACCTGCTCTTCACAAAGCGCAGGTGGCACAAGGCCGTTGGCACTGTGTAGCCGACGGTGGTTGTACCAGTCCACGAACTGCTCGATGTCTGCTGCCGCCTCCTGTCGAGTGGGGTATTTGGAGTAAAGCCATTCCCCTTTGAGGGTGGCGAAAACCCGTTCCACCACCGCGTTGTCCCAGCAGTTGCCCTTCCGGCTCATGCTCTGGGTGATGCCGTTGTCACGCAGGATTTCGGCCATGGCATGGCTGGTGTACTGCCGACCTTGATCCGAGTGGAAAAGTAGTCGCCCGTTGGGACGACGCTGTTTCAGCGCCCCGCGCAGGGCTCTGACGGCCAGCCAGGCATCCCCTTCGTGAGAGTGAGCCCAGCCCACGATCCGGCGGGCAAACAGATCCACCACGATGGCCAGATAGAGCCAGCCTTGCTGGGTCGGGATGTAGGTGATATCCCCTGCCCAGACCTGGTTGGGGGCCGCCGGGTTGAATTGGCGTTCCAACACGTTGGGCGCCGTCAGTGCCTGCGGCCCAAGGCTGTGGTACTTGTGCCGCCGGTGCTGTCGCGCCCTGACACCGGCTCGGCGCATCAGCGTCCGGGCGCGGTAGCGCCCCATGGGTAGGCCGCAGTTGGTCAGCTCCCTGGCCATCTTGCGAGAGCCACAGCTCCCCCGATGGGACTGATGAATGCGACGAACCAGATCAACCTGGGCCAGCAGCGCCCGGTCAATCCGGGGCTCCCGGTGCAGCCAGGCGTAGTAGCTGCTACGGGGATAGTCCATCAACTGACACACCAACCGGATCGGAGCGACCTTCCCCAATTCCTGGATCACCTGTTCCGGTGATCGCTGTCCCGAATGAAGAAGGCGATGGATTTTTTTAGCAGGTCGCGCTCCTCCTTGAGCCTGCGATTCTGGGCCTCCAGCTCGGCGATTCTGACCTGGGCATCCACCGGCGGTGCCTCGGCCTGAGGGTCATGCTTTCGCCGCCATTGCTCGATCCAGCGCCTCAGCGCCGTCGGGCCGACATCCATCAGCTGGCAGACGTCCCTGACTGTCTGCCCCTCCACAACGACAAGGCGAACCGCCTCATCCCTCATGCCCTGAGTGATCTGTTTTGCCATGGGTCTACCTCGATGCTCGAAATTGATCCTATCGAGTGTCCAAGTTGATTAGACCACCACAGGTTTACGGCGTGTCCTGCCAGCCCACACCGCCCCGCCAAACCCACAGAAAGCCCGTAGCCGGCTGTTGACGTTGCCGTTGCTTGAAGCAGGTGCAGGGCTGCAAGCCCTGCCGATACCCTCACTCCGCCGGGCAATACGCCTTGATGGCCGCTTCCGCCAACCCCTTCTGCGCGCTGCGCTGTTCCGGGGTCAACGCGGTATCGGGCTTGCCGTCGCCATCGGTGTCGTGCATCACCTGGCCGGAGCCTTCCAGCAGGGCCAGGTTGGCACGGGCGGTGCTGCACTGTTCCGGCACCGGCGCGGCCGGTGTCTCGGCGCTGGCCGCGGCCTGAGGGCTGCGGGCCTGCTCGCGGGTCTCGAATTTCTTGCCGGCCGGCGGGGTCTCCGAGTACTGGGTCACGCCATTGGCGTCCTTCCATTTATAGACCGGGCCGGCCACGGCGTTGGCACTGGCCAACAGCAGCAGGCATCCAAGGCAGGACAGGGCACGCATGGCAAACTCCATGGAATGGGCGTAGAACGCCGATTGCAGCATTGGCGCCGAGCACTGGCAAGTCGATTAAACTGGATTCCATGGACCCGATCACACCGCCGCCGCGTTCGCGCACGATTTACCTGCTGCCCAACCTGTTCACCACCGCCGGCCTGTTCGCCGGCTTCTACGCGATCATCGCCGCGGCCAACGGGGATTTCGTCAATGCCAGCATCGCCGTGTTCGTGGCAGCGGTGATGGATGGCCTGGACGGGCGCGTGGCGCGCCTGACCGGTACCAGCAGCGAATTCGGTGTGCAGTACGACTCGCTGGCCGACCTGGTCAGCTTCGGCATGGCCCCGGCGCTGGTGATGTACCACTGGTCGCTGTCGTGGCTGAAGTTCGATGACCCGCTGCTCGGGCGGGTCGGCTGGGCGGTGGCGTTCCTGTATGCCGCCTGCGCGGCACTGCGCCTGGCCCGCTTCAACACCCAGGTGGCGGTGGTCGACAAGCGCTGGTTCGTCGGCCTGGCCAGCCCGGCTGCGGCCGGCCTGATGATGTCCTTCGTCTGGGCCTTCGCCGATGGCAACCTGGGCTGGGACGGCAACCAGCTGCGCTATGTGGCGCTGGCGGTGACGATCGTCGCGGCGTTGCTGATGGTCAGCCGCATCCGCTTCTGGAGCTTCAAGGGCGGTGCTGCCAAGGGGGGGCGTTCCGACCGTGTGCCGTTCCTGGTGCTGGCACTGGTACCGGTGGCGATCGCCATCGCGGTCATCGATCTGCCGCGCGTGCTGTTCGCGGTGGGCATCCTGTACGCCTTGTCCGGCCCGGTGATGTGGGCCGTGCAGCGCCTGCGCAAGAAGCCCGAGGCCGCGTGAGCCAGGACCTGCCCGTGCTGTGGTCACCGGCCCAGCAGGCCTGGCTGCAGGCCATGGGTTACACCGTGTATCACGACGGCCAGCTGGCCGCCGAACTGGACGCCGCGCTGCAGTTGAGCGTGGCCGAAGCCGATGCGGCCGCAGCGGCTTCGGCGGAACCAGTGCGGGCGGGTTCGGCCTCCATGCGGGAACACCCTGCCGAAGCCGCAGCCGCTCCTCATCAGGGACGCCCGGCACCGCCGCGTCGCGAGACCCCCATCACCGCACCGGATACCGCGCCGGCACCGGTCCGTCCGCTGCCGGGCGGCAATGCACGGCAACCGGCGGTGCGGCTCCCGGATCGCCTGCAGATCGCACTGCTGCGTGCGTCCGGCTGCAATCCCAACGATCCCGCCACGCAGGCGCTGATGGACAGTTGGCCGCTGGACCAGCTGCGCCAGGATCCGGCCGCCAAGCGCGCTTTGTGGCCGCAGTTGCGTGCCCTGCGCAAGCGGGGCAGTGCATGAGCGCGGTCAGCCAGCCCGGCCCGGTCGGCCTGCGCGCATTGCGCGAGAGCGACCTCAATGCGGTGATGGCGATCGAAGTGCGTGGCTATCCGTTCCCATGGACCCGCGGCATCTTCGTTGATTGCCTGCGTGCCGGTTATCCCGGACTGGCGATGGAGCGCGATGGCCAGCTGATCGGCTACGGCGTGCTCAGCATTGCCGCCGACGAGGCACATGTACTGAACATCTGCATCGATCCGCTGGCGCAGTCGCGTGGGCTGGGTCGCCAACTGCTGCGCGCACTGGTGCAGCTGGCGGGCAACCGGGGTGCGCACCGCGTGTTCCTGGAAGTGCGTCCGTCCAATACACCCGCGCTGGCCCTGTACCACAGCGAAGGTTTCAACGAGATCGGCCGCCGTCCACGCTACTACCCGGCGGCACAGGGCCGCGAGGATGCGGTGGTGATGGCCATCGAACTGGTCGACGGCGACCTGCAGGCGATGCCGCCGTTGTAAGGGAGAAGGGGTGCCGCCCAGCGGCCGGCACTACCTCTACGCCAGCCGCAAGGCCAATATACCGCCCACGATGAGTGCCGCTGCCAGCCAGCGCGCACGCGGGATCCGCTCGCGCAGCAGGAACACCGAGATCAACAGCGCGAACAGGATGGACGATTCGCGCAGCGCTGAGACCATCGCCACCGGGGCCTGGGTCATCGCCCACAACGCCATCGCGTAGGACGCGGTGGTGCCGACGCCGCCGGCCAGTCCCAGCGGCCAATGCTGGCGCGCATAGTCCAGCACCGCGCCACCGCGGGTGTACAACGCCCAAAGTGGCAGTGGAATGCCCGACAGCAGGAACAACCACAGCGTGTAGCTGAGCGCACTGCCGGATTGGCGCGCACCCTGCGCATCGACCAGGGTGTAGGTGGCGATCATCGCCGCGGTCAGCAGTGGCAGGCGCAGTTGGCCGCCACGTGCACCCAGTGCCATGCACAGGATGCCGGTGCTCACCAGCACCACGCCCAGCCACGCGGCAGGGGGCAGCTGCTCGCCCAGCAGGGTGCCGGCCAGTGCAACCAGGATCGGCGCGCTGCCACGCATCAGCGGATAGGCCAGGCTCATGTCGACCTGCTGGTAGCAGCGTGCCACCAGGCCGTAGTAGGTCACCTGCAGCAGCACGGATGCAGCCAGCCAGGGCCAGCTGTGCGCGGCCGGGAACGGCAGGAAGGGCAGGGCGGCCGCCGACAGCAGTGCGGCGCTGCCGGTCACCAGCACGGTGCCGAGGAGCTTGTCCGGCCCGCGTTTGACGATCGCATTCCAGCTGGCGTGCAGGGCCGCAGCCGCGAGGACCAGCAGGAAGATGGAAAGAGGCATCGGGCGATGATGCCATGCCGGGAAAATGGAAACGCCGGGCATTGCCCGGCGTTTCCGATTCCGCATCGGTAGATGCCAACCTCTCCCGCCGTGGTAATTGCCAACCTTGGCTGGCACGCACCAGAGCGCGGCGCTTACAGCTTCGCGCGCTGCTCGCGCAGGCCGGCCAGTTGGGTATTCCAGTCGGCCAGTCGCACGCGTTCCTGCTCGACCACCGCCGGTGGCACCTTGTCGGTGAACCTGGCCAGCTTGGTCTCGCTCTTTTCCTTTTCGGCATCGACGCGGGCGATTTCCTTGTCCAGGCGCACGCGCTCGGCGTCGAGATCGACCAGGCCTTCCAGCGGCACCAGCAGCTTCAGTTCACCCACGATTGCGGCGGCGGCCGGCGGTGCGCTTTCACCTTCGGCCAGCCACTGGATGCTGTCCAGCTTCAGCAGGAACGACAGCGAGGCGCTGAAGCGTTCAATGCGCAGGCGGTCCTGTTCCAGGCCGGCCTGCAGGCGCAGCGGCACCAGCTTGGATGGGGCGACGTTCAGTTCGCTGCGCACGCGGCGCACCGCACTGATCACCGCCTTCAGCCATTCCACGTCGGCCTCGGCCTGGGCGAAATCGCCTTCGAACTCGGCCGCGGTCGGGTACGGGCGCAGCGACAGCGTGGTTTCGGCCAGGCCCAGGCGCGGGGCCAGCTGCTGCCACAGCTGTTCGGTGATGAACGGGGTCAGCGGGTGCAGCAGGCGCAGCAGCGCTTCCAGCACGTACAGCAGGGTGTGGCGGGTGCTTTCAGCATCGGCGGCGTCGGCACCGTTCAGGGCCGGCTTGCTCAGTTCCAGGAACCAGTCGCAGAACGCGTTCCAGGCGAACTCGTACAGGCACTGCGCCAGCAGGTCGAAGCGGTAGGCGGCGAAATGGCCCTGCGCTTCGGCGGTGGTGGCCGCCAGGCGCGCGAGGATCCAGCGCTCGGCATCGGTGCGCGGCTTGGGCACGCCGGTGAAGGCCGCGCCTTCAGTGTTCATCAGGGCGAAGCGGCTGGCGTTCCACAGCTTGTTGCAGAAGTTCTTGTAGCCCTCGGCGCGGTTCATGTCGAACTTGATGTCGCGGCCGTGGGTGGCCAGCGCGGCGATGGTGAAGCGCAGCGCGTCGGCACCATGGGCGGCGATGCCGTCCGGGAATTCCTTGCGGGTGGCCTTCTCGATCTTCTCCACCATCTTCGGCTGCATCAGGCCGCCGGTGCGCTTGGCGACCAGGTCGTCGATGGTGATGCCGTCGATGATGTCCAGCGGGTCAAGCACGTTACCCTTGCTCTTGGACATCTTCTGGCCCTGGCCGTCGCGGATCAGGCCGGTGAAGTAGACGTCCTTGAACGGGATCTTCCCGACCAGGTTGTCGGTGGCCATGATCATGCGCGCCACCCAGAAGAAGATGATGTCGAAGCCGGTGATCAGCACTGACGACGGCAGGTAGCGGTCGAAGCCACGCTCGGCCATGGCCTGCTCGTTTGGCCAGCCCAGGGTGGAGAACGGCCACAGCTGCGAGGAGAACCAGGTCTCCAGCACGTCGCTTTCCTGGTTCAGCACCACGTCGCTGCCGAGGTTGTTCTTCGCGCGCACTTCGTCTTCGCTGCGACCGACGTAGCAGTTGCCGGTGGCTTCGTCGAACCACGCCGGAATGCGATGGCCCCACCACAGCTGGCGGCTGATGCACCAGTCCTGGATGTTGTTCATCCAGTGGCGGTAGGTGTTGATCCAGTTCGGCGGCACGAAGGCGATGCTTCCGTCCTCGACCAGTTCCAGGCCACGCTTGGCCAGGTCGTCCATCTTCACGAACCACTGGTCGGTCAGGTACGGCTCGATCACCTGGCCGGTACGGTCGCCGCGCGGCACCTGCAGCTTGTGCGCCTTGGTCTCGACCAGGATGCCCAGGTCTTCCAGCTCGGCCAGCACGGCCTTGCGCGCTGCGTAGCGGTCCAGGCCCTGGAAACGCTCCGGTGCGTTCTCGTTGAGCGCCGCCACCGGGGTGAACAGGTTGATCATCGGCAGGCCGTGGCGCACGCCCACTTCATAGTCGTTGAAATCGTGCGCCGGGGTGACCTTGACCACGCCGGTGCCGAACGCACGGTCCACGTAGTCGTCGGCGATCACCGGCACGCGGCGGCCGGTCAACGGCAGCACCACGCTCTTGCCGATCAGATGGGCGTAGCGCTCATCTTCCGGGTGGACCATCACCGCGGTATCGCCCAGCAGGGTTTCCGGGCGGGTGGTGGCGACCACCAGGTAGTCGCGGGTTTCGCGCAGGGTTTCCACGCCGTCGGCATCGCGCTCGACGTGCTCGTAGCTCAGGCCTTCATCCAGCGTGTAGGCGATCGACCACAGGAAGCCATCTTCCTCGGCGCTCTCCACTTCCAGGTCGGAAATGGCGGTCTTCAGCACCGGGTCCCAGTTGACCAGGCGCTGGCCGCGGTAGATCAGGCCCTGCTCGTACCAGCGCACGAAGGCTTCGTTCACCGCGGCCGACGGCTGCGGGTCCATGGTGAAGGTGCTGCGCGACCAGTCGGCGGAGGTGCCGAGGCGGCGCATCTGGCGTTCGATGGTGTCGCCGGACTGCTGCTTCCACTCCCAGACCTTGCCGATGAAGCCTTCGCGGCCCAGCGAATCACGGGTCTCGCCCTTGCCTTCCAGCGCCAGGTTGCGGCTGACCACCATTTCGGTGGCGATGCCGGCGTGGTCGGTACCGACCTGCCACAGCGTGTCGTAGCCGCGCATGCGGTGGTAGCGCACAAGTGCATCCATCAGCGTCTGCTGGAACGCATGGCCCATGTGCAGCGTGCCGGTCACGTTCGGTGGCGGCAGCAGGATGGTGTACGGCTCGCCCGTGCCGGACGGCTTGAAGTGGCCGGCCTTCTCCCAGGCCTCGTAGAGGTCGGTCTCGAAGGACTTCGGGTCGTAGCTGGAGGCGAGTTGGGTCATGCGGGGGAACCAGGAGGTAATCGTTGAAGGATCAGGGCGCGGCGGCGGCCCATCAAGGGGGCCGGGGCGCGCTTACATGTCGTGCTTGTTCAGGTCGTAACCGGCGGCCTTGTACTGGCGCCAGCGTTCGCGCAGCGGTTCGCGCGCTTCCGGATCGGCCGGGACCACTTCCAGCACGCGTTCGCACTGGCCCAGCCAGGGCTCATCGCGCAGGTTGATCACCAGCGGGCGTGCCGGCGCGTCGGTGCCTGGTACGGCGATCAGCACCAGGGCCTCTTCCTCGTCCATGTCTTCGCCGGCGATCTGGTGCGGGATGTAGGCATCGTTGTCGAAGGCCCACAGCAGCTCGTCCAGCTCTTCGGCCTGGGCCTGGTCGCGGGCCAGCACCAGGGTGAACAACCCGGCGTCGTTGGCCTTGCGTGCCAGCTCGCAGACCAGGCGCAGTGGCTCGGTCAGGAAGCGGGGCTTGGCGATCAGGTAGAAGTCGGCGCGGGGCATGGCAGGGTCCGGGTCAGGCAGAAGCCCGGTCGTGCCGGGCGAGGCCCTGGCCGGCGTGGGCCGGCCAGGGTCGGGTACGGCATCAGGCGCGGGCGGCCTGGTCCAGCAGCCACTGGCTCAGCAGGCCGACCGGGCGGCCGGTGGCCATGCCACGCTTGCCTTCATCGCTGGCCACGCCGGCGATGTCCAGGTGCGCCCAGCGTTGGCCTTCGGCGAAGCGCGACAGGAAGCAGCCAGCGGTGATCGCACCGGCCCAGCGGCCGCCGATGTTGTAGACGTCGGCGAAGGTCGAATCCAGCATCGGCTGGTACTCGTCCCACAGCGGCAGGCGCCAGGCGCGGTCGAACACGTGCTCGCCGGCAGCCAGCAGCTCGTTGGCCAGGTCGTCGTGCTTGGTCATCAGGCCGGCGGTCTGGTGGCCGAGGGCGACCATGCAGGCACCGGTCAGGGTGGCGACGTCGACCAGCGCGGCCGGCTCGAAGCGCTGTGCGTAGGTCAGCGCGTCGCACAGGATCAGGCGGCCTTCGGCGTCGGTGTTGCCCACTTCGATGGTCTTGCCCGACATCGAGGTGATCACGTCAGATGGACGGTAGGCGTTGCCATCGATCGCGTTTTCAACGGCCGGCACCACCACGACGAGGTTCAGCGGCAGCTTGGCCTTCACGGCCGCGACGAAGGTGCCGATGACGTTGGCGCCACCGCACATGTCGTACTTCATCTCCTCGATGCCGCCTTGGGTCTTCAGGTTGACGCCACCGGTATCGAAGGTGATGCCCTTGCCGACCAGCACATAGGGCTTGGCGTCGCCGCCACCGGTCCACTTCAGCACGACCAGGCGCGGACGGTTGGCCGACCCGCGGGCCACGGCCAGCAGCGAGCCCATGCCCAGCGCTTCCATCTGGGTCTCATCCAGGATCTCGGCCTCGGCACCGTCGTGCTCGCAGGCAAACTTCACGCCCACTTCGGCCAGGTAGGCCGGGGTGCAGTAGTTCGGTGGCAGGTTGCCCAGTTCGCGGGCGAACTCGACACCGGCGGCGATGGCCTGGCCCTGGGCCAGGGCCTGGGCGTCGTCACCGGCAATGGCCAGCTGGGCCAGGCCGGCGTCGTCGGCCTTCTTCTTGCCCAGCGTGGCGGTGTAGCGGTAGGCGGCGTGATCGGCGGCGATCACTGCCTGGCGGATCGCCCAGGCCGCGTCGCGGTCCTTGATGGCCACTTCGGACAGGGTGAACAGTGCGCTGCGGGTAGCGCCGGCCTTCAGCGCGCGCACGGCGTCGCCAACGGCCTTCAGGTACTGCGGCACGCCGAAGCGGGCGGCATCGCCCAGGCCGACCACCAGCACGCGCGGGGCGGTCACGCCCGGCAGGTCGTGCAGCAGGGTGGTGGCGCCGGTCTTGCCGGACAGGTCGCCGCGCTGGGCCAGCGAGGCCAGGCGGCCGCCGCTGGCAGCGTCCAGGGCCTGTGCGGCCGGGGTCAGGGTATGGTCGGCGTAGGCGCCGACCACCAGGCAATCGACGGTGGCGGCGGCCGGAGCAACGTGGTTCAGGGTGAATTCGAGGGCCATTGAGCAGATTCCATTGGCGAGTCCGTACAATCGCAGGCCGTTTACGCCCAGACAGTAGACTGGGCGGCACCGCGAACGAACCCCAGAGTTTAAACCACCGCCCCATGCTGAAGCTCGACCGATACCTGCTGGGCGATTTCGTCCAGAGTTTCCTGGCTACCCTGATCGTCCTGCTGGTCGTCAGCGTAGGCGGCGTGCTGGTGGACATCCTCGGCAACATCGCCGACGGGCGTCTGCCGGCCAAGCTGCTGTTCTCCCAGCTGGGCCTGCAGTTCATCGCCTACCTGCCGCTGATCCTGCCGCTGGCGCTGATGCTTGGCCTGCTGCTGGCGGTCGCCCGCCTGTACCGGGACTCGGAGATGGCGGTCATCACCGCCATTGGCGTGGGCCCCAAGCGCCTGCTGCGGCCGCTGCTGATGCTGGTGGTGCCGGTGGTGCTGCTGGTCGGCGCCTGCTCGCTGTGGCTGGGCCCGTGGGCCGGCCGGGTGGCCGAGCAGATGATCGTCGAGGCCAACCGCAGCGTGCTGATGGCCGGCCTGGAGCCGGGCCGCTTCACCCAGCTGCCCAATGGCGGCGTGGTCTACCTGTCCTCGATCTCGCCCGATGGCACCCAGCTGGGCAAGGTGTTCCTGCAGCGGCAGAAGGATGACCGGCTGGAGGTGGTGTCGGCCAACGGCGGCCGCATGTTCTTCGAGGGCACCCGCCAGCGCTTCCTGGAGCTGGATGACGGCCACCAGGTGGAAGGTCCGGTGGCCGGTGCGCTGGACTACCGGTTGGCGACCTTCGCCCGCAACGACGTGGCCCTGCCTGATGGCGCGCAGACCCGCACCGAGGATGACCCGGAACTGATGCCGACGCTGAAGCTTATCGGTGACGAGCGCCCGCAGGCGCAGGCACAGCTGCACCGTCGCCTGGCACCACCGCTGATCGCGCTGGCGTTCGCCCTGCTGACCGTGCCGCTGGGCCGCAGCTCGCCGCGCCAGCAGCGCTACGGCCGGATGATGCTGGCCCTGATGGCCTATATGGTCGGTACCAACCTGATGTTCATCGGCAGTGGCTGGATTGCCAACGGCAAGATTCCGCCCGCGCTGGGCCTGTGGTGGCTGACTCTGCCGCTGCTGGCGCTGGCGATCTGGATGTATGCCCGTGATGGCCGCCTGGGCCGCCCGAAGGGAGCCCGCGCATGAGGCTGCGCCCGATGCGTTTCGATCTGTACCTGGGCCAGTCGGTGTTCACCACCGTACTGCTTACCTGGGCGGTGCTGGTCGGCCTGGACGTGGTGATGGCGTTCTCCGGCGAGTTCAAGGACATCGGCAAGAACGGCTACACCCTGGGCCATGCCGCCGCATGGGTGCTGTACACGGTGCCCCGCCGCGCCTACACGATGTTCCCCACCGCAGCGGTGATCGGGGCACTGATGGGCCTGGGCCAGCTGGCGGCGACCTCGGAGCTGACCGCGCTGCGTGCGCTGGGCCTGTCGCGGAAGCGCCTGAGCGTATCGGTGGCCATCGCGCTGTCGTTGCTGACCGCAGTGATGGTGCTCAGCGCCGAGACATTGGGCCCCTGGGGCCAGGACCGCGCCGATGCGCTGAAGTCCAGCGCCAAATGGGGGCGGGACATTTCCAGCAGCCGCTACTCGGGCCTGTGGGCGCGCGAAGGCGATACCTTCCTCAGTGCCGTCGCAGGCGAAGAGCAGCTGGTGGGCGACAAGGGCACGCGGCTGATCCTGCGCGACGTGCGCCTGTACCGCATTGCCGAGGACGGCCGGATCGCCTCGTTGACCCATGCCGACACCGTCGAGCATGACAAGGACGGCTGGATACTGACCGGGGTGCGCCGCGACACCTTCGGCGAGCGCTCGGTGACCCGCCAGGAAGTGGCGCGTGAGCCCTGGAATTCGAAGCTGGACCCGGCGGCGCTGGCTACCGGCATCGCCAAGCCACGCAATCTCAGCCTGGCGGAACTGAGCACCAGCATCGCCTATCGCGAGCGCAACGGCCTGGATGCGCGCGATTTCGAGGACGTGTACTGGAGCCGCTGGTTCTACCCGGTGAACGTGCTGGCGCTGTGCCTGGCGGCGGTGCCGTTCGCGTTCGGCTCGCTGCGTAGTGGTGGCATGGGCAAGCGCCTGTTCCTCGGTATCCTGTTCGCGCTGGGCTTCTGGCTGCTGCAGCTGTTCTTCGGCCGCATGGCCGGCGCGTTGAAGTTCGATTTCCGCATTGCCTATGCGTTGCCGCCGATCGTGATGCTGGCGGTATCGGGATTGCTGTTCCGGCGGAAATCGGGCTGATCGTGATTGTTGTAGAGCCGAGCCCATGCTCGGCTGCTTTTCGCTCACCGCTCGTCAGCCGAGCATCGGCTCGGCTCTACAGGTCGTGCATCAGCGCTTCGGTATCCGCATCAGGTGGGTGCCGCTGGCGCGGTCGTGCCAGGTCAGTCGCTGGCGGTCGATCCACGCCCACCAGAATCCCAGGCCGCCCAGCAGCAGTGACAACGTGCCCACGGCGAAACGCAGCCAAAGCTGCGTGCGTCGCAAGGGCGCGCCATCGCTCGATTCCAGCTTCAACCGCCACGGCCGCATGCCCAGTGTCTGTCCGCCGCGGCGCCAGCTGGCCGTGGCATACCCCCCCGTGATCAGCCAGCACACTGCCCACAGCAGCCACTGCCAGGCGCTGAACGGTGCAATGTTCTCGCGCTGGGCGTGGCCGCTGAAGGTGTAGGCCAGGGTGAACAGGGTGCCGGCCAGCATCCACAGCGCCAGCACCGGCAGCGCGTCGTAGACCATCGCCAGCGCACGCCACAGCAGCAAAGCGCGTGGGCGGGGCAGCTCGGTAGCGGCCGCAGGGACCGTATCAATGACGGGACGGGACATGCGCCGAGCATACGCAATGCTGGCCGCATCCGCAGTGGCCCTCGTATCCTGCACGCATGGCTTCTGTTTCCACCCCCGCCGAACGCCGCCAGCTGGTGCAGCAACTGCCGGAACTGCGCGCCGATGACAGCGTGCGCATCCAGCGTTTCCTCGATGCGATCTGGGCCGAGAACGGCCTGGCCCGCGCCACCCTCGACAGCTACCGGCGCGACCTGGAAGGGTTGGCACGCTGGATGGACGGGCGCGACGGTGGCCTGGCCGGCATCGAGCGTCCCGGCCTGTTCGACTACCTGGCCTGGCGCACCCGGCATGGCTGGTCGCCGCGAAGCAATGCCCGCCTGTTGTCGGCGTTGCGCGCGTTCTTTGCCGATGGCGTGCGCCGGGGCGACCGCAGCGAAGACCCCAGCGCGCTGCTGGACCCACCCAAGCTGCCTCGGCTGCTGCCCAAGGCACTGGCCGAGAGCCAGATCGACGCGCTCCTGGCAGCACCCGATGTCGACAGCCCGCTGGGCCTGCGCGATCGCGCCATGCTGGAGCTGATGTATGCCGCCGGCCTGCGCGTGAGCGAACTGGTGCTGCTGCCGGCCACTGCGGTCAACCTGCGCCAGGGCATGCTGCGGGTCACCGGCAAGGGCAGCAAGGAGCGGCTGGTGCCGCTGGGCGAGGAATCCCAGCATTGGCTGGAGCGTTACCTGCAGCAGTCCCGGCCGCAGCTGGTCGGCAAGGGCAGGGTACAGGCCTTGGCGGATGGGCAGACCCCGCTGTTTGTCGAAGCGACGTTGCATGCGCTGACCCGGCAGGCGTTCTGGCACCTGGTCAAGCGCTACGCGCAGATTGCCGGTATCGACCCGGTGCGGATCAGCCCGCATGGCCTGCGCCACAGCTTCGCCACCCACCTGCTCAATCGTGGCGCCGATCTGCGTGCGCTGCAGATGCTGCTTGGCCACAGCTCGTTGTCGACCACCCAGATCTACACCCTGGTGGCGCGCGAGCACCTGCAGAAACTGCACGCCCGGCATCATCCGCGTGGATGAGCGGGGGCCTGAACCCTGGCCCCGGGCGGTGCGCGGCGTCGCGGCCCGGTGCCGGTGGCTGTGTCAGAATCCGAGGTCTTCTTCTGCCGCGGACCGTTCCATGCTCCGATTTGCCATCGCCGCCGTGTTCGGCGCGCTCAGCCTGACGGCCTGTGCCCAGCCCGCGCCACCGGCCGCCAAGGCCCCTGCTACCACTGCGGCCAAGGCCAGCCCGGCCGCCAACGCGTCGGCCGACCAGGCCGTGCGTGCCGCGCTGACCGCGCTCAATCCCGGTTTCCAGGTGGATTACATCGGCGCTGCGCCGTTCCCTGGCTTCCGCGAGGTCGTCGTGTCCGGCCAGTTGCTGTACGTGTCCGATGATGGCCGCTACCTGTTCCAGTCGCAGCCGTATGACACCCGCGCCAAGGGCCCGGCCAACAGCGAAGGCCTGCTCGGCTACCGCCGCGATCTGCTGGCCAAGGCCAACCATGGCGACCGCATCGTGTTTGCTGCCCCGAACGCCAAGTACACCATCAGCGTGTTCACCGACATCGAATGCGGTTACTGCCGCAAGCTGCACCAGGACATCGCCGAGCTCAACCGCAACGGCATCTCCGTCGAGTACCTGGCGTTCCCGCGCATGGGCCTGGGCAGCAAGGACTACACCGACATGATCTCGGTCTGGTGTGCGGCTGATCGTCGCCAGGCACTGACCAACGCCAAGCGCGGTGGCAGCGTGCCGGCCAAGAACTGCACCAACCCGGTAGCGATGCAGTACGCACTGGGCCAGCAGCTGGGCGTGAACGGCACGCCGGCGATCTTCGCCCCCGACGGCACCCAGCTGGGGGGCTACCTGCCGCCGGCACAGCTGCGTGCGGCGCTGGAAAAGCTGTCGGCCAAGCGCTGATCACCGCCGGCCTTTTCCTGTAGAGCCGAGCCCATGCTCGGCTGCGGAAGGAGGAGCCGAGCATGGGCTCGGCTCTACATCAGGCCCATGCTCAGGCGATCTGCACCACGCGTGGGTTCTGGCACAGCGGGTAGCTGGCCACGAACCCGGCAATCGCTTCGCGCATCGCTTCGAACGATTGACCATACATGTACACCGCGGTTTCGGTCGGGCCCTGCCACCAGCTGGAGATCTCGCC
>NZ_JASJSI010000073.1:0-21811 GCF_030237085.1 Stenotrophomonas maltophilia group sp. Smal32 | reverse complement strand
CGGCCACGGAGTGAAGAAGGAAGAGCGAAAAGCGGGTCGCGGCGCTGCGCTTGCTCGCAGCCGAGCATGGCTCGGCTCTACAGAAGATTCGTCCCGATACATTCGCTTCCGGGAACGCTTCATCCACGCATGGCGTGGATCTACCGGACACGCCGGGAGACTGTCAGGGGTGGGGAGGCATGGGTACGTGGCGTCCCCCGCGTACCCATGCCTCCCCGCCAAATCAACACACCCGCTCTTGCCGTTGTTCTGGCTTCAGACGCGGGTGCAGGGCCGCAGGCCCTGCAAAACAAAAAACCTCACTGACCCCGCAGGCGGCTGTGCCTGAACCCGTAGCAGAAATAGATCACGAAACCGACGAACGTCCACACGCCCATCAGCATCCAGTTGTGCATCGTCATCGCCGACAGCAGCGCCAGGCAGCTCAGCACGCCCAGGCCGCAGATCAGCCACGCCATCGGCATGCGGAACGGGCGCGGCAGGTCCGGCTGGGTGCGGCGCAGGATCAGCACGCCCGCGCACACGGCGGCAAACGCGATCAGCGTGCCCATCGAGGTCAGTTCGCCGAGGATGTCCAGCGGGAACAGCGCCGCCAGCAGCGCGATGCCGATGCCGGTGATCACGGTGTTGATGTGCGGGGTGCGGTACTTCGGATGGATCCTGGTGAACACCGGTGGCAGCAGGCCGTCGCGGCCCATGATCATGAAGATGCGCGGCTGGCCGATGATCATCACCAGCACCACCGAGGACAGGCCGACCAGCGCGCCGACCTCGACCACCCAGCGCAGCCAACCCAGCTGCGGATGCGCGGCCACCGCGGTCACCACCGGCTCATCGGTGCCCAGCAGCTGGAACGGCACCAGGCCGGTCATCACCGCGGCCATCGCGATGTACAGCACGGTGCAGACCACCAGTGACAGCATCATGCCGATCGGCATGTCGCGCTGCGGGTTCTTCGATTCCTGCGCCGCCACCGACACTGCCTCGAAGCCGATGTAGGCGAAGAACACCATCGCCGCGCCGCGCAGCACGCCTTCCATGCCGTACTTGCCGGGGCCCTCGTTGGCCGGGATGAACGGGGTCCAGTTGCTGGTATCCACGTACTTCCAGCCGACCACGATGACCAGCACGATCAGGCCGGTCTTGAGCACGACCATGGCCATGTTCATCGCCGAGGACTTGCTGATGCCGACGTAGCACAGCCAGGTCAGCAGCATCACCAGTGCCGCGGCGGGCAGGTTGGCGATCGCGCCGGTGGGGCGCAGCTGTGCGTCCAGTGGCGCGCTGACCAGCGCGGCGGGCAGATGGATGTCGAACTGGCTGAGCAGGCTGAGGAAGTAGCCGGTCCAGCTGACCGCCACCGCCGAGGCGGAGACGCCGTATTCGAGCACCAGCATCCAGCCGATGAACCAGGCCGAGAGCTCGCCGAAGGTGGCGTAGGTGTAGGTGTAGGCGCTGCCGGAAACCGGCACCATCGAGGCGAACTCGGCGTAGGCCAGCGCGCAGAAGGCGCAGCAGATGGCGGCCAGCACGAAGGACAGCATGATGGCCGGGCCGGCGTGGTTGGCGGCGGCCTGGCCGGTGATGACGAAGATGCCGCCGCCGATCACCGCGCCGATGCCGAGGGCGGTCAGCCCCCAGGGGCCGAGGTGGCGGCGCAGGCTCAGGCCATTGGCGTCTTCATGGGCGGCGTGCGGGTGCTTGGTGGCCCACAGTTGCTTGAACATGTGTGGTGGTCTTGTCGAAGCGCGCCGTGGCTGGCGCGCGGGGAAAACGGACGGGCCGGCGCGAGGCCGGCCCGTAGGCGGATCAGGGCGACTTGGCCAGCTTGCTGTTGCGGATGCCGTAGCCCAGGTAGATCAGCAGGCCGAGCAGCGTCCAGCCCACGAACAGGTGCCAGTGCACCACGAACGCCTGCCAGAACAGGAACAGGCAGGTGGCCGCGCCCAGCGGGCAGATGATCCACACCATCGGCACGCGGAACGGGCGATGGATTTCCGGCTTGGAATAGCGCAGTACCAGCACGCCGATGCAGACCGTGGCGAAGGCCAGCAGGGTGCCCATCGACACCAGCTCGCCCAGCACGTTCAGCGGCACCAGGCCGGCCAGGGCGGCAGCGATCACGCCGACCACGATGGTAGCGACATACGGGGTGCGGAAGCGGGGGTGGACCTTGCCGAAGAACTTCGGCAGCAGGCCGTCGCGGGAGATCGTGTAGGCGATGCGGGTCTGGCCCATCATCATCACCAGCACCACCGAGGACAGGCCGGCGATGGCACCGATCTCCACGAACGTCTTCAGCCAGGACAGGGTCGGGTAGGGCTCCAGCGCGGTGGCCACCGGCTTGTCGGTGCCCAGCAGGTGGTAGGGCATCATGCCGGTCAGCACCGCACAGACGATGATGTAGACGATGGTGCACACGGCCAGCGAGCCGAGCAGGCCGATCGGCATGTTGCGCTGCGGGTCCTTGGTTTCACCGGCTGCGGTGGAGACAGCATCGAAGCCGATGTAGGCGAAGAACACGATGGTGGCCGCGCGGAACACGCCGCTCCAGCCGAACTCACCCGGCACGCCGGTGTTTTCCGGGATGAACGGCTGCCAGTTGGCGGGGTCGATGTGGGCCGCGCCGATACCGATGAACAGGCAGATGACGGTGACCTTGATCGCCACGATGATCGCGTTGACGAAGGCCGACTGGGTCACACCCACGTACAGCAGGCCGGACACCGCCGCCACGATCAGCACCGCCGGCAGGTTGAACAGCTTGCCCGAAGCGATGAACTCGCTGCCGGTCCAGGCAATCGGGGCCGCGCTGAGGGCATCCGGGAACGGCATGTGCAGCGTGGTGGTGATGAAGCTGATCAGGTACGCCGACCAGCCCACCGCGACCGAGGCCGAGGCGAACAGGTATTCCAGCACCAGGCACCAGCCGATGAACCAGGCCATGCCCTCGCCCAGGGTGGCGTAGGAATAGGAGTAGGCACTGCCGGAGACCGGCATCATCGCCGCGAACTCGGCGTAGCACAGGCCCGCCAGGGCGCAGGCGAAGCCGGCGATCACGAACGACAGCATGACCGCCGGGCCGGCATGGTTGGCCGCGGCCTGGCCGGTCAGCACGAAGATACCAGCGCCGATCACCGCACCTACGCCAAGCAGGATGAGGTGTTTAGCCGTGAGGGTCCGTTTCAGCGTGGCTTCGCCATCCAGGCTGCCTTCGATGGGTTCGCCGGCA
The DNA here is from genome assembly GCF_030237085.1 of Stenotrophomonas maltophilia group sp. Smal32. Taxonomy (NCBI): domain Bacteria; kingdom Pseudomonadati; phylum Pseudomonadota; class Gammaproteobacteria; order Lysobacterales; family Lysobacteraceae; genus Stenotrophomonas; species Stenotrophomonas maltophilia group sp. Smal32. Next base: position 18,579 of record NZ_JASJSI010000073.1, on the reverse strand, counting down.
TCGACGTGCCCGGCCGGTTCAACCGGCTTGACCCTCAACAGAGCTTTCAGCATGCAGTACTTCCTAGTGATCGGATTGGGTGGGCCGCCGATACGTTGCCGGCAACCCTGGAATGGTGAAGGCCGCGCGAACGGCCCGCTGTACCTTAGCCAAAGCTGAAGCCAACGCACAAGCGCAATCGCAACAATGAACGGCGATAATGAGCAGTATTTTTCCAAACGCCGCCCATTCATGAGCCAGACCGCCGAAACCCTTGCCGTGCTTGACCATCGCCTGCGTGGCCTGCTGCGTGACTATGCCCGCCGCGAACCGGCCCACGACGCACTGGCTGCCGAATTCGGCACATTGCTGGACGATCCGGAAGATCCGTTCCGCCGCGAGCGCCTGGCCGGCCACTTCACCGCCAGCTGCTGGCTGGTCAGTGCCGATGGCCAGCGCCTGCTGCTGACCCACCACCGCAAGCTGCAGCGCTGGCTGCAGCTGGGCGGCCACGCCGACGGCGACCGCGACCTGGCCCAGGTCGCGCTGAAGGAGGCCGAGGAGGAGTCCGGCCTGAGCGGCCTGGTGCTGGAAGACCCTGCCATCTTCGACATCGACAAGCACTGGATTCCGGAACGCAAGGACGTGCCGGGACACTGGCACTATGACGTGCGTTTCGTGATCCGGGCACTGGGCGGCGAGGCCTTCGTGCTCAGCGAGGAGTCGCTGGAGCTGGCCTGGCGGCCGGTGGCGGAGGTCGCCGCAGACCCGGAATCGGATGAGTCGATGCAGCGCATGGCGCGCCGGTGGTTGGCGCGCTAGCAATATGTGGAGCCGAGCCAATGCTCGGCTCAATGTCGGCCAGAAGCGCAGCCGAGCATGGGCTCGGCTCTACAAGTGCAAGGTGGAACGCGCGTCAATACAGGATGCGCGTACGCAGCGTGCCCGGAATCGCGGCCAGTTCGTCGCGCACGGCCGCGGCCTGTTCCTCGCTGGCGGTGATGTCGATGACCACGTAGCCCACCTTCGGGTCGGTGCGCAGGAACTGACCGTCGATGTTGACGTTGTGGCGCGAGAAGATCTCGTTGACCTTGGACAGCACGCCCGGCACGTTCTGGTGGATGTGCAGCAGGCGCAGGCTGTCGGCGTGCTCGGGCAGGGTCACTTCGGGGAAGTTGACCGCCGACAGGGTGCTGCCGTTGTCGCTGTAGCGCACCAGCTTGGCCGCCACTTCCACGCCGATGTTGTCCTGCGCCTCCAGCGTGCTGCCGCCCACGTGCGGGGTCAGGATCACGTTGTCGTGGCGGGTCAGCGGCGATTCGAAGATATCGCCGTTGCCCTTCGGCTCGACCGGGAACACGTCCAGCGCGGCGCCGCCGACGTGGCCGCTGGCCAACGCCGCGTCCAGTGCATCGATGTCGACCACGGTGCCGCGTGCGGCATTGATCAGGTGCGCACCCTTGCGCATCTTCGCCAGCTCGGTGCTGCCGATCATCCACTGCGTGGACGGGGTTTCCGGCACGTGCAGGGTGACGATGTCGGCGCGCGCCAGCAGGTCGTCCAGGCTGGCGGCAGCGCGGGCATTACCCAGCGCCAGCTTGGTTTCCACGTCGTGGAAGATCACCTGCATGCCCAGCGATTCGGCCAGCACGCCGACCTGGGTGCCGATGTGGCCGTAACCGATGATGCCCAGGGTCTTGCCGCGCACCTCATGGCTGCCGCTGGCCGACTTCGACCAGCCGCCGCGATGGCATTCAGCGTTCTTCTGCGGAATGCCGCGGGTCAGCATGATCGCCTCGGCGATCACCAGCTCGGCCACGCTGCGGGTATTGGAATAGGGCGCGTTGAACACCGGGATGCCGGCCAGCTCGGCCGCGTCCAGGTCCACCTGGTTGGTGCCGATGCAGAAACAACCCACCGCGATCAGGCGCTTGGCCTCGGCCAGCACCTCGGCGCTGAGCTGGGTGCGCGAGCGGATGCCGACGATGTGCGCCTCGGCAATGCGCGCCTTCAGTTCGTCCTCGGGCAGCGCCTTGGTGTGCGCTTCGATCTGGCTGTAGCCGGCGGCGCTGAACACCTCCACGGCGGTCTGGCTGACCCCCTCCAGCAACAGCACGCGGATATCCTGCTTCGGGAACGAGGTCTTCTTCGGCGACATGGGGCGACACGGCCAGTGGGACAGGGGCCAATCACTATGCCAGATCGCGACGACCATGGTGCAGTGCGCAATTGGTTGCATCGGTAGCTATCTGCCTGCCTGCGGGGCTGGACGCTGGCGCGTGCCGCTGGCACGCTTGCCCGTTCTTCACGCACCGCGCTGGACCGTCATGACCGATTCCCGCATTGCCTCGCTGCAGCTGGCCTGTCCCGGCCTGAAGCTGAAGACCGACCCGGCCGACCTGGAGCATTACGGGCGCGACTGGACCCGGCGCTGGACACCGGCGCCGCTGGCGGTCGCGCTGCCGGCCACGGTCGAGGAAGTACAGGCGGTGATGCGCTGGAGCGCCGGGAATGACGTGGCGGTGGTGCCGTCCGGCGGCCGCACCGGCCTGTCCGGTGGCGCAGTGGCGGCCAACGGCGAGCTGGTGCTCAGCCTGGAACGGATGAACAAGGCACTGGCCTACGATGCGGTCGATCGCACGCTGGTGGTGCAGGCCGGCATGCCGCTGGAAGCCGTGCACAATGCCGCGCTGGACCATGGCCTGATCTACCCGGTGGATTTCGCCGCGCGTGGTTCCTGCACGATCGGCGGCAACATCGCTACGAATGCCGGCGGCATCCGCGTGATCCGCTACGGCAATACCCGCGAGTGGATCGCAGGGCTGAAGGTGGTCACTGCCGGTGGCGAACTGCTCGAGCTCAACAAGGGCCTGATCAAGAACTCCAGCGGCTACGACTTCCGCCAGCTGCTGATCGGCTCGGAGGGCACCTTGGGCGTGATTGTCGAGGCGACGGTGAAGCTGACCGATCCGCCGCCTGCAAGCAACGTGATGCTGCTGGCACTGCCCAGCTTCGAAGTGCTGATGCAGGTGTTCGCCGCGTTCCGTGCGCGCCTGCAGTTGCAGGCCTTCGAGTTCTTCACCGACCGGGCGTTGGAGCATGTGCTGGCGCACGGTGCGCAGGCGCCGTTCGATGAGGTGCATCCGTACTACGTGGTCACCGAGTTCGCCGCCGGCGACGACGCTCAGGAAGCGGCGGCGATGGCGGCCTTCGAGGACTGCATGGGCAATGGCTGGGTCAGCGACGGCGTGATCAGCGCCAGCGACGCCCAGGCGGCCCAGCTGTGGCGTCTGCGCGAAGGCATCACTGAGTCGCTGGCGCGCTACAAGCCCTACAAGAATGATGTCTCTGTGCGGATCTCGTCGATGCCGGCGTTCCTGGCCGAGACCCAGGCGCTGATCGGTGAAGCCTACCCGCACTTCGACGTGGTCTGGTTCGGCCATATCGGCGACGGCAACCTGCACATCAACGTGCTCAAGCCCGATGACACCAGCGACGCCGATTTCGTGGCGCAGTGCGAGCAGGTGACCAAGCTGCTGGCGCAGGTGCTGGCCCGCTTCGACGGCAGCATTTCGGCCGAACACGGCATCGGCCTGGTCAAGAAGGGGTACCTGGACAGCACCCGTGGCCCGGCCGAGATCGCCCTGATGAAGGCGGTCAAACGCGCGTTCGATCCCCAAGCGCGGCTGAATCCCGGCAAGCTCTTCGACCTCTGAGCCGGCAAAATCCTTCACGTACCCGTTACGCTCCACGCACCTTCACAACCGGCTCCGCACCGATGACCCGTCCGCTTCTGCTGCTTGCCCTGCTGTCCCTGCCGCTGGCCGGCTTCGCTTCCAGCTTCGCCGGCACCTCGGCCGGTTCCGCCACCGGCGCATCGTCGGGCTCTTCGGCCAGCAGTTCGGGCGATGACAAGGTGGTGCAGGCTGCACGTGATGATGCCGCCGCATTCGTTGCCAGCGACGGCCAGATCCGGGGTGCGCGCCTGCAGGCCGCGCTGGTCCACCTGCGTGAGCAGAGCGCCGCCGCACAGCAGCAGAGCGATCTGGAACTGGCCCGCGCGCTGCTGGCGCGGTGATCCAGGCAGCATGGCCTCGGCGTCATCGCTTTCTGTAGCGCCGAGCCAAGCTCGGCTGCTGTTGCGATCCGCATGCGCCGGGCATTCAGCCGAGCATGGCTCGGCTCTACAGAGGCACAGCGGGCGGTGCGGGTGGATCGCCGCATTGGCGTGGCTGCTCATCCCTTCCGCGCACGCAGCCGATCGCCTTCAGCTCGATCCCTCAGGTCTCGATCCGGCGCAGCAGCAGCTCGCCAGCCAGACCCTGGCCGACGTGCAGTCATTGCTGCCCGATGGCCTGCTGCGCGCGTTGCCGGCACGCGTGCAGGTGCGCTGGAGCGACGACCTGCCGGCTGACGTGCACGGCCGCGCCTTTGCTGGCGGCATTGCCCTGCGCCGCGACCTGCTTGAAGACGGCCTGCCGGGTGCGCGCCGGGCAAGGCGGAGCGCGCTCGTGCACGAACTGACCCATGTGGCAGATCGAAGCGGCGCGGCATGGTCGCGCAGCCCGCGTTGGCGCGATCTGGCCGGGTGGCAGCGCAAGCCCTGGCATATGGGGCGCGGCGACAACGACTTCCGTGACCGCAGCCCGGATGCCTATGAACTGAAGGACCCGGCCGAATACCTGGCGGTGAACGCCGAGCATTTCGTGCTCGATGCCGAATTCGCCTGCCGGCGCCCGGCACTGGCGCAGTGGTACCAGGCCCATTTCGGAACACCGCCATCGCTGCCGCAGTCGCACTGCGCTACGACGCTGCCCTTGCTCCAGTCCGACTCAGAAGAGGGTGCCGCATCGCTGCTGCAGCTCGACCCCGCGCGTGTCTATGCCGTGGACTACCTGTTCGCCGAAGGCAGCGCACAACCGATGAGCCGCTGGGGCCACAGCATGCTGCGGCTGGTGATCTGCCGACCCGGCCGCGCACCGGGGCCGGACTGCCGCCTGGACCTGGAGTACCACCGCGTGCTGTCGTTCCGTGCATTCGTCGGCGACGTGCAGATTTCCAACTGGCGCGGACTGACTGGCGGCTATCCCTCGCGGCTGTTCGTGTTGCCGCTGCAGCAGGTGGTGGACGAATACACCAAGGTCGAACTGCGTGGCCTGCAATCGCTGCCGTTACAGCTGCGACGCGAGGAGATCGCCAGCCTGCTCGAGCGCACTGCCCAGGTGCACTGGAGCTATGACGGGCGCTATTACTTCGTCAGCAGCAACTGCGCGGTGGAAACCGCCAAGCTGCTGCAGGCGGGCGTGCCGCGCCTTGGGCGGGCCGGTCTGGCCCAGCTGAGCCCGCGTGGGTTGAAGCGCCGCCTGGCGCGATTGCAGGTACTTGACGAGCAGGTGCTGGCCGACCGCAGCGCAGCGCAGGCACAGGGCTATTACTTCGCCTCTGCACGCGACCACTACCAGCAGTTGTTCGCAGTGGCGGCGGGGCAGCTGGCCTTGCCCGTCCGTGATGTGCGCGCCTGGTTGAAGCTGCCTGCACAGCAACGCGCACCGTGGCTGCTGAAGGGCGACCTGCGCGCCAGTGCCGGCTTGCTGCTGCTGGAACAGGCCGCACAGCGGCGTGCCGAGCTGCGCGCGCGTGACGTGCTGAAGCGGCAGCTGCTGGCTTCACCGGACAGTGCGGAAACCCGCAGCCTGCGCGGCCTGCTGGAGCAGAGCGGGCAGTGGTTGCGGCCGGGGACGCTGCTGCAGGACGGAGGCTATGGGTTGCCGCTGAGCGACGACCAGGCGCTGCTGTCCGAGGCGGTGGCCACTGCCAGTGCGCAGGCCGTACCTGCCTGGCAGGCGCTGCGCGTGCAGCTGCGCCAGCAGTTGCCGTCCAGGCAGCGCGACCAGATGGATGCGATCGATGCCAACCTGGCCGAACTCGGTGCGCATCTGCGCGAGCAGGCAGCGACGTCGGTTACCGGCGCGGAAGCTCGATGACGAAGCGGCTGCCGCCGGCGCTGCCGGGCGTGCAGTAGACGCGGCCACCATGTGCATCGGCGATGGCCTTGACCACCGCCAGGCCAAGCCCGCTGCCGCCGCCCTGGCGCGAGCGCGAGCCATCGGCGCGCATGAACGGAGTGAAGATGTCGGTGTGAAGTTCCGGGTCGATGCCCGGACCTTCGTCTTCGATTGTCACCTGCACGTGCCCAGGCGTGTCATGCACGGCAATCCGCACCTTGCCCGGGCTGGCGTAGCGGCGTGCGTTCTCCAGCAGCGCCAGCAGGGCCTGGCGCAGGCGGGTCGGATCACAGTGCGCGTTGTGTTCTTCACGGCTGGTTTCCAGTTCCAGCACGAAGCCGGCGGCGCGGAACTGCGGGTCGACCAGGGTCATCACCGAGTGCACTTCGGCCACCACGTCGGTCCGGGCGCGGCGCACGTCCAGCCGTGCATTGTCGGACAGACTGAGTACGCGCAGATCCTCGATCAGACGCGACAGGCCCTCGACCTGCGCGAGCAGGCTGCGGAACTGCGATTCGTCTGGCTGGAACACGCCCTCGGCCAGGCCCTGCAGGCGGCCGCGCAGGATCGTCACCGGGGTCCGCAGTTCATGGGCGATGGCCGCATGCCACATCGCACGCTCGCTCTCCATATGCTGCAGGCGGCGCGCCATCGCATTGAAATCCTCGACCAGGGTCGCCACCTCGCCCGGCGAATTCTCTTCGACGCTGGCACGTGCACCCAGATCGCCGCCAGCGAGCGCTCGCACGCTATCCACCAGTGAATTCAGGGGTGACAGGATGCGATGGGCGAGTCGGAACGAGGCGGCGATGGCCAGCGCCAGGCCGGTCAGGATCACGCCGACCATCCACGCCAGCTCCGGCCCGGTCGGCAGCCATCCTTCCGGTTCCTCGGTGCTGCCGGGGAAAAACTCGACCAGCACCGCATACAGCAACCATGACGACAGGATCATCATCACGATCACGCCGATGACCATCAGCGACATCGAGACGATGATGTGCCGGCTGAGCCCGGATCGGCGCAGGCGGCCCATCAGCGGTCGGCCATCAACCGGTAGCCGACACCCCGCACGCTGGCCGGTACGTTGACCATGCCGACTTCATCCAGCTTGCGGCGAAGCTTGCTGACATGGCTGTCGACGGTGCGTTCCAGTGCCTCGCTTTCCGGCAGGCATTCGTGCATCAGTTCGCTGCGGCTGAAGATGCGGGTCGGCGCCAGCGCCATGCAGTGCAGCAGCTTGAACTCGGTAAGGGTGAGCAGTACTTCATGGCTGTAGCCATCGCCTTCGACGTGCACGGCGTGGGTGGCCGAGTCGATCAGCAATGGGCCCGCGCGCAGCGCCGTCGGCGTGTCCACGCGTGAGGCACGCAGCGTACGCCGAAGTACCGCACGCACGCGCGCGGCAACTTCGGCCGGATTGAATGGCTTGACCACATAGTCGTCGGCGCCCATGCGCAGCGCGGTCAGCTTGTCCAGGTCCTGGTCCAGCGCGGTCAGCATGATCACCGGCGTTTCGCCGCGCTGGCGCAGCTGGGTCAGCACGCTCCAGCCATCCAGTCGCGGCAGCTGTACGTCGAGCAGGACCAGGTCCGGGCGGGCGCTGCGGTGCAGGTCCAGCGCGCTGTGGCCATCGGCGGCACGCAGGGTGCGCAGTCCTTCGCGTTCCAGGTAGGCGGTAAGAATATCGGCGATCTCGGCCTCATCCTCGACGATCAGGACGAGGGCGGCGAGGGCAGGGGAGGCATGCATGCAGGGGCGGGGCCTTAAGGTGCTTGCCTCCATCGTATCTCCACAGTTCCTCCATCGAAACCCCATCATCACCCCGCAGACTGCACGCTTCAGAACCTATCAGCCGCCTGCGCGGCATTGTGCACAGCAATGAGAACCTTCAGGACTCCGGTCGCGTTGATCGCGGCCCTCGCCCTGGCCATGACGGCCTGCTCCACCCCCGAAGCCACGCCGGAAGCCACGCCGCGTGTCAGCGTGGTCACCGTCGGCCCGCAGGTGGTACAGCGCGATGACGAACTGCCCGGCCGCGTGTCCGCCGTGCGCACCGCACAGATCCGTGCCCAGGTGGGTGGCATCGTGCAGCGCCGCTTGTTTGACCAGGGCGCGGAAGTCAGCGCCGGCCAGGCGCTGTTCCAGATCGATCCGGCGGCATTCCGCGCCGACGTGGATTCGGCACTGGCGGCTCTTCAGCGCAGCGAAGCGGCGCTGGGCCGCAGCCGCGTGCAGTCGCAGCGCCTGCATGCGCTGGCGGCCGCGCAGGCGGTCAGCCAACAGCACCGCGACGATGCCAGTGCCGAGTACGAACAGGCCCGTGCGGCAGTGAACGAGGCGCGCGCGATCCTGGCACGACGCCAGCTCGACCTGCGCTACGCAACGGTCAGCGCACCGATTGCCGGCCGCATCGACCAGGCGCTGGTGACCGAGGGCGCGCTGGTCGGTGCTGCCGACGCCGAACCGATGGCGGTGGTGCAGCAGATCGACCAGGTCTACGTGGACGTGCGCCAGCCGGCCGCACAGCTGGAGGCGCTGCAGCGCAGTGCCGGTGGTGGCGAACTGCCGGTAACCATCATCGGTGCAGCGGGCAAGCCACTGTCCGAACGCGGCCAGCTGCTGTTCTCCGGTATCAATGTCGACGCGCGCACCGGAGACGTGATCCTGCGCATCCTGGTCGACAACCCCCAGCGCCAGCTGCTGCCGGGGATGTACGTGCGTGCGAAGGTGCCGCGCGGTGCACCGGCCAGCGCATTGACCGTGCCGCAGCAGGCCTTGCTGCGCAGCGCCGGCGGCCAGGCCTATGCCTGGGTGATCGGCGCCAACGGCAAGGCGGTGATCCGCACGCTGGAGGTCGATGGCAGCGTCGATCGCCAGTGGCTGGTGCGCTCCGGCCTGAAGGCCGGCGAGAAGGTGGTGGTCGAGGGCCAGGAACGCCTGCAGGAAGGCGTAGTGGTCGATGCGCGCGACTGGCAGCTGCCGGTCGCAGGCGCCGGTGCCGTGCAGGCCGGCAGCAAGGGCTGAGCCTGTCCCGGGCCGGTCCCTCCAGGAAAATCCAACATGGCACGTTTCTTCATCGATCGCCCGGTGTTCGCCTGGGTGCTGGCGATCTTCATCATTCTGGCCGGCGTGCTGGCGATCCCGCGCCTGGCGGTGGAGCGCTACCCGGCGGTGGCGCCGCCCAGCGTCAGCATCTACGCCAGCTACCCGGGCGCCAGCCCGCAGACGCTGAACGATGCGGTGGTCGGCCTGATCGAGCGCGAGCTGTCCAGCGTCAAGCACCTGCTCTACTTCGAATCGTCGGTGGACACCTCCGGCGAGGCCTCCATCACCGCCACCTTCAAGCCCGGCACCGATCCGGAACTGGCACAGGTGGACGTGCAGAACCGGATCAAGGCGATCGAACCGCGGCTGCCGCGCAGCGTGCGCCAGAACGGCCTGTTCGTGGAGGCCGCCGATTCCGGCTTCCTGATGCTGGTGGGCCTGCGTTCGCCGGATGCCAGCGTCAGCGAGGCCGCGCTGGGCGACTTCATGGCACGCAACATCATCGAAGAGCTGCGCCGCATCGATGGCGTCGGCCGCGTGCAGCTGTTCGGTGCCGAACAGGCGATGCGTGTGTGGCTGGACCCGACGCGATTGACCGGCTACGGCCTGACCATGGGCGACGTGGCGGCCGCCATCGAGCAGCAGAACCTGGAGATCTCGCCAGGACGCATCGGCGATTCGCCGGGCGTGCCGGGCCAGCGCATCACCGTGCCGTTGAGCGCCGATGGCCAATTGTCGACCCCTGAACAGTTTGCGGCCATCGTGCTGCGCGCCGGGACCGATGGCTCACGGGTGCTGCTGGGCGATGTCGCCCGCGTCGAACTGGGCGCGCAGAGCTATGCCTGGGGTACCCGCGAGGATGGCCATCCCGCCACCGCCGCCGGCGTGCAGCTGCGCCCCGGCGCGAATGCCGTGCGGACCGCATCCGCAGTGCGCGAACGCATGGCCGAACTGGCGCCGCTGCTGCCGCGTGGGGTGGAGTCGAGCATTCCGTTCGACACCGCACCCTTCGTGAAGATCTCGATCCAGAAGGTGGTGCAGACGCTGCTGGAAGCGATGCTGCTGGTGTTCGCGGTGATGTACCTGTTCCTGCAGAACTGGCGTTACACGCTGATCCCGGCGCTGGTCGCGCCGATCGCGCTGCTGGGCACCTTTGCAGTGATGCTGGCGCTGGGCTTCTCGATCAACGTGCTGACGATGTTCGGCATGGTGCTGGCGATCGGCATCATCGTTGACGATGCGATCGTGGTGGTCGAAGGCGTGGAGCGCATCATGGCCGAGGAAGGTCTGCCACCCCGCGAGGCCACCATCAAGGCGATGCGTGAGCTGACCGGCGCGGTGATCGGCATCACCCTGGTGCTGACCGCGGTCTTCATTCCGATGGCATTCGCCAGCGGTTCGGTGGGCGCGATCTACCGTCAGTTTACCGTGGCGATGGCGGTGTCGATCCTGTTCTCGGCATTGTTGGCACTGAGCCTGACGCCGGCGTTGTGCGCGACCCTGCTGCGCCCCAGCACCCATGGTCATCACGGTCGTGGTGGGCTGTTCGGCGCGTTCAATCGTGGCTTCGAGAGGATGACCGGGCGCTACCAGCGTGGCGTGGCCTCGGTGCTGCAGCGCAGTGGCCGGGTGATGGGCGTGTTCGCTGCCCTGGTGGCGGCCCTGCTGCTGGGCCTGCACTGGCTGCCGGGCGCGTTCCTGCCGGAAGAGGACCAGGGCTACTTCATGACATCGATCCAGCTGCCGGCCGAAGCGACGGCCGAACGCACGCTGGCGGTGGTCGAAGCCTATGAGCGGCACGTGGCCTCGCGCCCGGGCATTGCTTCCAACCAGTCCATCCTCGGCTACAGCTTCTCAGGCTCCGGCCCGAGCGCGGCGCTGACCTACACCATGCTGAAGGACTGGGGCGAGCGTGCAGGCGCCACTGCGGCCGGTGAGGTGGAGGCCGCGCAGAAGGCGATGGCCACGCTGGCCGAGGGCGAGGTGATGAGCGTGATGCCGCCGGCGATCGACAGCCTGGGGCGTTCTTCCGGCTTCTCGCTGGCCCTGCAGGCACGTACCGGGCAGAGCCAGGCGGAACTGCGCGCGGCGTTGCAGCAGCTGCTGAAGCTGGCCGAGGCCAGCCCGCTGCTGTCGGAAGTGCACGCCGATGGCCTGCCTGCGGGCACCAGCGTGCGGCTGGACATCGACCGGGCCAAGGCTGAGGCGATGGGCGTGGGCTTCGAGCACATCAGCAGCACGCTGTCGGCAGCAATGGGCTCGCAGTACGTCAACGACTTCCCCAACAAGGGGCGCCTGCAGCAGGTGATCCTGCAGGCCGATGCGCCGCACCGGATGGAGCTGGAAGACGTGCTGAAGCTGTACGTGCGCAACAGCGAAGGCGGCATGGTCGCGCTGTCCGAGCTCGTCACCCCGCACTGGACGGAAGCGCCGCTGCAGCTGCAGCGCTATCTGGGCTTCCCGGCATTGAACCTGTCCGGTGCACCGGCCTCCGGCGTATCGACCGGCCAGGCGATGGCGGAGATGGAGCGGTTGGCCGAAGCGTTGCCGTCCGGCTTCGCCCTGCAGTGGACCAGCCAGTCGCTGCAGGAGCGTGAGTCGGGGGCGCAGGCACCATGGCTGCTGATGCTGTCGATGCTGGTGGTGTTCCTGGTACTGGCGGCGCTGTACGAGAGCTGGTCGATTCCGCTGGCGGTGATGCTGGTGGTGCCGCTGGGCCTGCTCGGTGCGGTCGCGGCGGTGTTGTTGCGTGGCATGCCCAACGACGTGTTCTTCAAGGTCGGCATGATCACCGTGATCGGGCTGTCGGCGAAGAACGCGATCCTCATCGTCGAGTTCGCGCGCCAGCTGCAGCAGCAGGGCCGCGGCCTGGTGGAAGCGGCCCTGGAGGCGGCGCGGCTGCGCCTGCGGCCGATCGTGATGACCTCGCTGGCGTTCGCGCTGGGCGTGGTGCCGCTGATGCTGGCGCAGGGCGCGTCGAAGGAAACCCAGCAGGCGATTGGAACCGGTGTGTTCGGCGGCATGGTCAGTGCGACGGTGCTGGCGGTGTTCTTCGTACCGGTCTTCTATGTAGTGGTGCAGGGCGCGCGGCAGTGGATCGCGCAACGCCTGCGCAGGCGCCGGCCGATGCCGGAAGGATCCGTGGATGGAACGGGACATCGTTGAAGACCTGCATGAGCGGCAGCTGGCAGCGCTGGAACAGCGCCTGCGGCAGGCATTGCTGGATGACGACCACGATGCGCTGACCGCGCTGGTGTCGCCGGCATTGTTCATGATGGACGGGCAGGGCGGGCGCTTGCTCGATCTGCCCTGGCTGGGCGACTGGCTGGCCGGAAACCTGCAGGTGCGCAGCCTGCAGTCGTACGCTGTGGAAACGCTGCTGTGCGGACGCCTGGCGTTGTTGTCCAGCGACGTGCGCTTGTCGGTGCGCGCGCAGGGCCAGGAGCGCGAGCTGAAACTGCGGCTGCTGCGGGTGTGGACCTGCAGTTCCGGCGAAAGCGGTGCGCAGCTGTTGTCGATGGCGGTACTGGCCGCATGAGTGCGGTCAGGCCGCTTTCAGGCCCTGCTCACCGCGAGGTGGTAGGGTCGAGCCTCTCTGTAGTGTCGACAAGGAGTCGAGCCATGCGTGTAGTTCCCAGTCTGTTGGCAGCCTCCCTCGGGTTGGTGCTGGCCGCGTGCCAGCCGGCCCCGCCGCCCGCCGCAGGCGGCAATGATGCCCCCCCTGCTACGCCGCCGCCGGGCGCCAGCACCGAAGGTAGCAGCGAGACCGCCTACCAGTGTGGTGATCTGAGCGTGCGCGCGACCTTCAGTGGCGAGGATGCAGCCACGGTGGTGATCGGCGACCGCACCTTCGCCATGACCTCCGAACGCGCGGCATCCGGCGCCAAGTATGGCGATGGCCAGGGCAACAGCTTCTGGACCAAGGGCAGCGATGACGGCCTGTTGAGCCTGAAGGGCGAAGCCGATCGCGAGTGCCATGCGGTCGAAGCCACTGAAGGCGATGGCAGTGCTGGCAACGCCGCGTTCCGTGCCACCGGCAACGAGCCGGGGTGGCTTGCGGTCGTTGATGGCGACACGCCGGGCCTGCAGGTGGAAGTCGACTATGGCGAGCGCCGCTTCGATGTGGCCAAGCCCACCGAAGGCGCTGACGGCTGGAGTGGCAAGGCGTCCGACGGTACCGACGTGAAGCTCAGCTTCCAGCGCACCACCTGCCAGAATGACATGAGTGGCGAGGCATTCGATGCCAAGGTGAACCTGACCATCGGCACCCGCCAGTACCACGGATGCGGCAATTTCGGCGCGAAGCAGCCATAAGGCATCTGTAGAGCCGAGCCCACGCTCGGCTCTACTTCAACGAGGGGTCAGCCCCCGCAGGCCTTCAGGTCTGGATCGAAGTCCAGGTCATAGCGTGTGTTGATCCCGATCAGCGCTGCGCGGATCGCACAGTCGCCGCGATGACGCGTGACCAGATCGGTGAAGTTCTTCTCGCGGCCTTCGCAGTACTGGGCGTTGGCTTCTTCCAGCTCGCGGCGACGCTCGTCGTCGTACGCCTCTTCACCAGCGAAGTGCTGGCAGGTGTTCTCGCGCGCGAGGAAGGCCTGGACGTCGGCCGGCATCGCGCAGTAGATGCGCACGTCGTCGACGTCATACACATCCTCCGGGACCGGACAGCCTGCGGCTGCACGTGCCTTGTCCAGGTCCTCATCGCCCGAAGGCCGGTCGGTAGCGGGCTCCGCTTCGGCGGTGGCCTCGACGGCGGCCGGTGCCTCCGCCGCAGGTGCGGCCGTCACGGCCGGCGTGGCCTTCGGCGCGGCATCGGCATCGGCAGCGCTGTCCGCTGCCTGCGGCGAGCACGCCGCAAGCAGGGACAGGCAGCCGATCAGCGCGAGGCGCTTAGTCGGCACGGCCGGCGAATTCGCCGGTGGCGGTGTTCACCAGCACGCGCTCGCCGTTGACGATGTACTCCGGCACCATGATCTCGATGCCGGTGTTGAGCTTGGCCGGCTTCGGGCGCTTGGTGGCGGTGCCACCCTTCAGCTCCGGCGGGGTCTCGATCACTTCCAGCACCACCGAGGCCGGCAGCTGGATCGCCACCGGCTGCTCGTCGATGACCTGCACGTAGATGCCGGTCAGGCCGTCGGTGATGTAGCCGGCGTCGTCGCCGATCACGTCCGCGTCCAGGGTGTAGGGGGTGTAGTCCTCGTCATCGAGGAACACGAACGCATCGCCATCCTTGTACGAATAGGTGGACTGGCGGCGCAGCAGTTCGACCTCGACCAGGTTGTCGTCGGCATCGAAGCTGGCGTCGAGCTTGTTGCCGCCCGGCACGCTGTACATGATGAAGCGGAAGCGGACGTTGCCGCCGCGACCCTGCGGCGAGCTGCGCTCGATGTCGCGGATCTGGTACACGCCGTTGTTGTACTCGACGACGTTGCCCTTCTTGATGTCGTTGGCTTTCATGGTGATCTAGGTCGTTGGGGGAGGGCGCCGTCCCGGCGCCCGGGGGGAATCACTTCGGAGCGAGGCGGGTAGCGCCGTCCAGGCGGATGGTCTCGCCGTTGAGGTAGGTGTTGCCGAGGATGAAGCCGACCAGGCTGGCGAAGTCTTCCGGCTTGCCCAGGCGCGACGGGAACGGAATCGAGGCGGCCAGCGACTGCTGCACGGCCTCGGGCATGCCGTCGACCATCGGCGTCCAGAACACGCCAGGCGCAATCGTATTGACGCGGATGCCGAAGCGCGACAGTTCACGCGCCATCGGCAGCGTCATCGAGACCACGCCGCCCTTGCTGGCCGCATAGGCAGCCTGTCCGATCTGGCCTTCATAGGCGGCGATACTGGCGGTGTTGATGATCACGCCGCGCTCGCCGTCGGTGCCGGCTTCGTTGTGCTGCATGCGGTTGGCCGCGGCCTTGGCGACGTTGAAGCTGCCGACCAGGTTGACCATCACCGTGCCCTGGAAACCGGCCAGCGGCATCGGGCCCTCTTTGCCCAGCACGCGGCCGGCGCCGAGGATGCCGGCACAGTTCATCGCCACGTTGAGGCCGCCGAGGAAATCGTTGGCCTGGTCGATGGCCGCGGTCACCGCCGCCTCATCGCTGACGTTGACGTTGAAGTAGCGGGCCTTGTCGGCGCCCAGTCCGGCAACGGCGGCTGCGCCCTTGTCGTCGTTGAGGTCGAACAGGGCCACCTTGCCGCCCTGGGCGACGAGGTGCTGGGCCACGGCCAGGCCGAGGCCGGAGACGCCGCCAGTGATCACGGCACGTACGGAAGACAGCTGCATTGAACGGTCCTGCAGGTTCGAGAACCGCCGATTCTAACGGAAGCCGGGACCGTCGCCGTTGTGCACTGGGCCGCCCGGCAAGGGCGGCGCAGTGCCACCATCAACCGGCGGCGGCCAGCGCCTGGCCGGTGCGGCTGGCAGTGGCGCGGCCAAGCAGGCCGGCCAGCCAGCGCCCGGTCTCGGCCAGGGCCGGCAGGTCCACGCCGCTGTCCAGGCCCAGGCCCTGCAGCAGATAGACCACGTCCTCGCTGGCGACGTTGCCGCTGGCACCCTTCGCATACGGGCAGCCACCGGCGCCTGATACCGCGCTGTCGACCACGCGCACGCCTTCTTCCAGGCAGGTGGCGATGTTGGCGATGGCCTGGCCGTAGGTGTCGTGGAAGTGCACGGCCAGTGCCGACATCGGAATCTCGGCCGCCACCGCCTGCAGCATCGCCCTTGCCTTGCGCGGGGTGCCGACGCCGATGGTGTCGCCCAGCGAGATTTCGTAACAGCCCATCTGGTGCAGGGCGCGTGCAACACGCACCACGTCGGCCAGCGGCACTTCGCCCTGGTAGGGACAGCCGAGCACGGTCGAGACGTAGCCGCGCACGCGCACGCCATCGGCGGCGGCGCGGCGCAGGATCGGTTCGAAGCGGGCCAGCGATTCATCGATGCCGGCATTGGTGTTGGTGCGGTTGAACGCCTCGGAGGCGGCGGTGAACACCGCTACATCCTCCACGCCCACCGCACGGGCACGGTCGTAGCCCTGTTCGTTCGGTACCAGCACCGGGTAGTAGATGCCGGGCCGACGCTGGATGCCGGCGTAGACCTCGGCGGCATCGGCCAGCTGCGGGATCCACTTCGGGCTGACGAAGCTGGTCGCCTCGATGCTGCGCAGGCCGGTGGCCGACAGGCGGTTGATCAGTTCGATCTTGTCGGCGGTGGACACCGACTGCTTTTCGTTCTGCAGGCCGTCACGCGGGCCGACCTCGACGATGCGGACGTAGTCGTTCATGCGGTTGCCCCATCGGCAGGGCGGTGGCAGACCGCCTCGATGTTGTTGCCGTCGGGGTCGAGCACGAAGGCACCGTAGTAGTCGGGGTGGTACCACGGGCGCAGGCCCGGGGCGCCGTTGTCGCGGCCACCGGCGGCAAGCGCTGCGGCATGGAAGGCATCCACCTGGGCGCGGCTGGCGCAGGCGAAGGCCACGTGCACGCCGTGGCTGGCAGTGCCGCCATTGCCAAGCCAGAAGAACGGCTTGCCGTCGCTGCCGAAGCCGATGTGGTCGTGGGCGCCGGTCTGTTCGGCGGTCACTTCCATCACCACGCCGATCTGCAGTGGCGCCAGTGCCTGCAGGAAGAAGGTCTTGCTGCGCGCCAGGTCGGCGCTGGTCAAACCAAGATGATCGAGCATGTTCAGGCTTCCGTGACCCAGTGGGGCGCGCGCTTGTCGAGGAAGGCGCCCAGGCCTTCCTGGCCCTCGGCGGACACCCTCAGGCGCGCGATCAGGGCGGCATTATCGCGATCCAGGGTGTCGCGGTCATGGCTGTCGCGGACCTGGCGCACCAGCTGCTTGGCGGTGGACGAGGCGATCGGGCCGGCCTTGTCGAGCAGGGCCAGCTGGCGTTGCACGGCCTCGTCCAGGCGTTCGGGCTCGACCAGCTGGTGGACCAGGCCGATGCGCAGTGCGGTATCGGCGTCGAAGTGCTCGCCGGTGGCGAACCAGCGGCGGGCCTGGCGCGGGCCGATGGCCTCGATCACATAGGGCGAGATCACCGCCGGCAATAGGCCAAGGCGGCTTTCGGTCAGGCCGAAGCGGGCCGAGGTGCTGGCGATGGCGATGTCGCAGCAGGCGACCAGGCCGACGCCGCCGCCGAAGGCCGCGCCGTGGACCCGGGCCAGCGTCGGCTTGGGAAGCTCGTCCAGGGTGCGCATCAGCCGGGCCAGGGCCAGTGAGTCCTCGCGGTTGTCGGCCTCGCTGGCGGCGGCCATGCCGCGCATCCACTGCATGTCGGCACCGGCCGAGAAGGAGGCGCCGTGGCCGGCCAGCACCACCGCGCGCACCGAATCATCGCGGCCGGCGGCCTCAAGTGCAGCGGTCAGGCGGGCGATCAGCCCGGCGTCAAAGGCGTTGTGCAGCTCCGGCCGGTTCAGCCAGAGCGTGAGGGTGGCGCCGCTGCGCTCGATCTGCAAAGCATCGTTCATGGGATTCCAGGGTCACTCCATACCTGTATGGATCATAGCGGGCCATTGGTCATGGGCCATGACGCGACGCGGGAATGTTAGAATCGAGAACCATTTACATCCAGCAGAGAACACGCTAGATGACGCTGTCCGAACTGCCGCTGCACACCTCGGCCGTGGTCGAGTCCGTGCAGGACCTGCATGCCAACGATGCCATCGCCCGTCGCCTGCGCGAGCTGGGTTTCGTGAAGGGCGAGGAAGTACGCCTGGTGGCCAAGGGTCCGGTGGGGGGCGAGCCGCTGCTGGTGCAGGTCGGGTTCACCCGGTTCGCGCTGCGGATCAGTGAAGCCAAGCGCGTCGTTGTTGACGCCGCCAGCCAGGAACGACGTGCATGACCGCCACTGCCACTACCGCCCCCCTGCGCGTTGCGCTGGTCGGTAATCCGAACAGCGGCAAGACCGCACTGTTCAACCAGCTGACCGGGAGCCGGCAGAAGGTCGCCAATTACACCGGCGTCACCGTCGAGCGCAAGGAAGGCCGCCTGCGTGCGCCGTCCGGCCGCGAGTTCGCCGTGCTCGATCTGCCGGGCGCCTACAGCCTGCAGCCGGCGAGCCTGGACGAGGCGATCACCCGCGACCTGTGCCGGGGCTTCTACCCGGGTGAGGCCGCGCCGGACGTGCTGCTGTGCGTGATTGACGCCACCAACCTGCGCCTGCACCTGCGTTTCGCGCTGGAACTGCGCGAACTGGGCAAGCCGATGGTGGTGGCCCTGAACATGGTCGATGCCGCCCAGCGCCGTGGCATCCAGGTGGATGTGGCCGCGCTGGAGCGCGAGCTGGGCGTGCCGGTGGTGGAGACCGTGGCGGTGCGCAAGCAGGGTGCCAAGGCCCTGGTCGAGCGCCTGGACGCGATGGTGCCGCACCTGGATGCACCGGTGCCGGGCCCGGAAGGCGGCATCGACTACCACGCCAAGGTGCGCCAGATCCTTGCGGTGGCCGTGCGCATGCCCGCACGTACCGCGAAGATCGATGACGCGCTGGACCGCTGGCTGCTGCACCCGGTGTTCGGCCTGGTCAGCCTGGCGGTGGTGATGTTCCTGATCTTC
>NZ_JASJSI010000072.1:12558-22007 GCF_030237085.1 Stenotrophomonas maltophilia group sp. Smal32 | reverse complement strand
CGGGGAGGTGTGCTTGACCTGGGTCACGGCCGGCGGCGGGATATTCAGCTGGCCCTTGGTCAGGGCGTGCACCGGCAGCTTGCGCGGGGTGCCGCGCTGGTAGCTGGGCTTGCTGCTTTCTTCACCCAGCTCGTTCTCGCGCAGGCGGGTGACGGTGTAGTGCGGGGTGTGCAGCTGCTCGTCGGCGACGATCACGATCGGCGCTTCGTGGCGCTGTTCGATCTCGCGCAGGGCGCTGCGCTTCTCGTTCAGCAGGTAATTGGCGATCTCCACCGGGGCCTGCACCAGCACCTGCCCGGTGTTCTCCTTCATTGCATGCTCTTCGGCAACGCGGATGATCGACAGCGACAGCGACTCGACGCTGCGCATGCGGCCGTGGCCGTCACAACGCGGGCAGACGATCTGGCTGGACTCGCCCAGGCTCGGGCGCAGGCGCTGGCGGCTCATTTCCAGCAGGCCGAAGCGCGAGATGCGGCCGACCTGGACCCGCGCGCGGTCGTACTTCAGCGCGTTGGCCAGGCGGTTCTCGACCTCACGCTGGTGCTTGTTGGAGGCCATGTCGATGAAGTCGATCACCACCAGGCCGCCCAGGTCACGCAGGCGCAGCTGGCGGGCCACTTCCTCGGCCGCTTCCAGGTTGGTCTGGAAGGCGGTGTCCTCGATGTCGCTGCCCTTGGTGGCGCGCGAGGAGTTCACGTCGACGGCGGTCAGCGCTTCGGTCTGGTCGACCACGATCGAGCCGCCCGACGGCAGGCGCACGTTGCGCTCGTAGGCGCCTTCGATCTGCGATTCGATCTGGAAGCGGTTGAACAGCGGGATGTCGTCCTTGTAGTGCTTGAGCTTGCGCAGGGTCTGCGGCATCACCTGCTGCATGAACTCGCGGGCGTGCTCGTACATCTCCTCGGTGTCCACCAGGATCTCGCCGATGTCGGCACGCAGGTAGTCACGCAGGGCGCGCACGATCAGGCGCGATTCCTGGTAGATCAGGAACGGGGCCGGCTTGCTCAGCGCGGCCTCGGCGATGGCGCGCCAGACGTTGAGCAGGTAGTCCAGATCCCACTGCAGCTCTTCCGCATCGCGGCCGACGCCGGCGGTACGGATGATCACGCCCATGTCATCAGGGATATTGAGCTTGTCCAGGGCGTCCTTCAGGGCGGCACGGTCTTCGCCTTCGATGCGACGGGACACGCCGCCAGCGCTGGGCGAGTTCGGCATCAGCACCATGTAGCGGCCGGCCAGCGAGATGAACGTGGTCAGGGCAGCGCCCTTGTTGCCACGCTCTTCCTTGTCGACTTGGACGACGATCTCCTGGCCTTCCTTCAGCAGCTCGCGGATGCCGGCCTTGTTGTGGTCGACGCCGGCCTGGAAGTAGTCGCGGGAGATTTCCTTCAGCGGCAGGAAGCCATGGCGGCCACCACCGTATTCGACGAAGGCCGCTTCCAGCGAGGGCTCGATACGGAAGATCCGGCCCTTGTAGATGTTGGACTTCTTCTGTTCCTTCGACGGCTGTTCGATGTCGATGTCATACAACGACTGGCCATCCACGATGGCAACACGCAGCTCTTCAGCCTGCGTGGCGTTGATCAGCATTCGCTTCATTGTTGCGTTCCTCGCAAGCGGCTACCGCGCGGAACGCCATGGGGTTTCGCCTCTGGACACGGTTCGCCGCCCATTCGCGCAAGCGCGGGGAGGGCGGCTTGGGTTTCCAGCGCTACGACACCACGGCAGGCCGCGGGAGCGCTTCACTCTTATGGGTTTTGGGGTGTTACAGGCCGCAGGCAGCTGTCAGCCAGGCTGGAGCGCCACGCGGGACATGTTCAGCACGGTTGCGTGTCAGGCATCCGGCGATGGCCGGGAAGGCCGGTGAGCCGCTAACATGGCCGCCCCGCGGGCGGTGGTCGCGCACTGTGCCGGATTCGTCGGAAGCTGGGCTTCTGGCCCTGAGTAACTTCCAACGAAATCAATCCCTTATCTCGCCCCCCGAGTGTAACAGAATAAACAGCCTGATGACCGCCCAAGACCCGACCAAACCCGCTGGCGACAAGCCTTCCGTGCGCATGATCACCGTTCCCGCCGACCGCGTCGGCCAGCGCCTGGACAACTTCCTGCTTGGCCAGCTGAAGGGCGCCCCGCGCAGCCTGGTCTACAAGCTGGTGCGCAGCGGCCAGGTACGGGTGAATGGCGGCCGTGCCAAGGCCGAACGCAAGCTGGAGGCGGGGGACGAGGTGCGTGTGCCGCCGGTCCGTCTCAGTGAAGAGGGAGACAAGGCCGGTCCTCCGGAGGCGTTCATGCGCCGCCTGGAGCAGGCCATCGTCTTCGAGGACGCTCGCCTGCTGGCCCTGAACAAGCCCACCGGGGTGGCCAGCCACGGTGGCAGCGGCATCAGCTTCGGCGCCATCGAGACCCTGCGCGCGCTGCGCCCGGGGCAGACCCTGGAACTGGTCCACCGGCTGGACCGCGACACCTCGGGCCTGCTGATCGTGGCCAAGAAGCGCTCGGCGCTGAGCGAACTGCAGGCCCTGCTGCGTGAAGACCACGGTGCCGGCATCCGCAAGCGCTACCTGACCCTGCTGGCCGGGCGCATGCCCGACGGCGTGATGACGGTCGATGCGCCGCTGCATGTCGGCCTGCGCCAGGGTGGCGAGCGCCATGTGCAGGTCAACGCGATCGGCAAGGAATCGATCAGCCACTTCCGGGTGCTGGAGCGCCGCGGCGGCCATTCCTACTGCGAAGTGCGCATCGAGACCGGCCGGACCCACCAGATCCGCGTGCATGCCCAGCACCTGGGGCATCCCGTGGCCGGTGACGACAAATACGGCGATCCTGCGGTCAACAAGCGGCTTCGTGATCAGATCGGGCTGAAACGACTGTTCCTGCACGCGGCGTCGCTGGAGTTCGCACTGGACGACGGCAAGAGCCCGTATGTGCTGAACGCGCCGCTGGCGGATGAGCTGGTCGAGGCGCTGGACCGGCTGAAGTAACCCCTTCGGGGCTGACCGGCCAACCGGCGCAGCCCCTCGCGGCTGGCGTTCAACGTGGGATTCCGGTTTTGGTCGGTCCGGATGGGTTGGCGGGGGACGCCCTGAACCCACCTCGCTCGGCCCAACCCCGGAATCTCGCTCCGCCAGCCGCGAGGGGGCTCAGCCCGTTGGCCGGGAACCCCTCACCACTTGAACAGCACCAGGCTGATCGCCAGCGTGCCCATGCCGGCCACCAGCCCGTACACGGTTTCGTGGCCCTTGGCGTAGCGCTTGGCCGCAGGCAGCAGTTCGTCCAGCGCCAGGAACACCATCACGCCGGCGATCAGTCCGAACACCCAGCCAAACGTGGCGTGCGACAGCGATCCTGACAGCAGCCAGTAGCCCAGCGCCGCGCCCACCGGCTCGGCCAGGCCGGACAGCAGGCTGGCACTGAACGCATAGAACTTGTTCTGGGTGGCGAAGTACACCGGCACCGCGATTGCGATGCCCTCGGGAATATTGTGGATGGCGATGGCGAAGGCCAGCGGCATGCCCACCGACGGGCTTTCCAGCGTAGCGAAGAAGGTCGCCAACCCTTCCGGGAAATTGTGCGCGGTGATCGCGATCGAGGTCAGCAGCGCGACGCGCTTCAGGTACTCGCGGCTGTTCTCGCGGAATGCGGGATCCTGCTTGTCCAGGCTGTCATGCGGGTTGGGAATGAAGTGGTCGATCAGCACGATGACGATCACGCCCAGCAGGAAGGCCAGGGTGCCGTAGGTGAAGCCGGTGCGCTCGCCATAGGCCAGTGCGAACGAGGCAATGGACTTGTTGAGGATTTCCGACAGCGAGACGTAGACCATCGCGCCGCCAGCGAAGGCCAGGCCGAAGGCCAGCAGGCGCGGGTTGGGGCGGCGCGAGAACAGCACCAACAGGCTGCCGATCGCGGTGGCAAGGCCGGCCGCGAGGGTGACCGCCAGCGCGATCCAGATGTTTTCGGGGGGAATCTGCAGCATCTACCGACGCGGTCCTGGTCAACAGACAACCGCCCCGGTCAGGGCCGGGGCGGCGAGGGCGAGGCGGGCGTCGGCGGGCCTCGTCGGGGTACGGGCGATCAGCCGCCGCGACGCAGGCGTTCTTCGATGGCGAAGCACTGGTCCGGCTTCGGCTGCGGCGGGTTGAAGCTGACCGGCACCTGGATGGTGGCCGGCACCGGCTGGCCGTTGCGGGTGGCGGCATTGAACTGCCAGCCCTGAACGGCGGTCTTGGCCAGTTCATCCAGCTGCGGGTTGCCGGCGCCGGTGAGCAGCGCAACCTCGCTCGGCTTGCCGTCGGTGCCGATGGTCACCTTGAAGGTGCTGGTGCCGCCCACGCCCATGCAGGCCAGTTCAAGCGGGTACTGCGGCGGCGGCGTCTTCACCGCTGCGACTTCGGTCGGCGCGGGCGGTGGTGGTGCCGGCGGCTCGGACGCGCCACAGCCGGCCAGGCCGGTCGCAGCGATCAGGGACAGGCTCAGCAAACGTACGTTCATGGCAGTTGCTCCGTCAGGGCCGAAGTCTTTGCAGCGCAGATGAAGTCGTTCTCGCTCAGGCCGCCCACGTCGTGGGTGGAAAAGCGCACGACCGCTCGGTCGTAATGCACGCCCAGGTCCGGATGGTGGTCCTCGTGGTGGGCAATCCAGGCCAGCGCGTTCACGAAGGCCATGGTGGCGTAGTAATCCTTGAAGCGGAAGGTGCGCGTCAGGGCCTGCCCGCCCTCGCTCAGCTCCCAGCCGGGAATCTGCGGCAGCAGTTCGGCCAGGCGGGCCTCGCCCAGCTTGTGGTCGCTGCCCTTGCGCGGCACGCAACGGGCCTGGGCCAGCGGAATCAGGTCGGCCATCGGAATCTCCACCTCGTGTTGACTGAACAATGCGCCGGACGGTGTATAAACCGTATGAGCGGCTGACGCTTACTTGGCTAGAATAGCCTGATGATCCAGATCTCCGACACTGCCCAGACCCATTTCCGCAAGCTGATCGAACGCGAGGGCGTGCCCGGCATGGGCGTGCGCCTCAGCGCGGTCGATCCCGGTACTCCGCGCGCTGACGCCCGGCTGGAGTTCGCCGAGCCGGCCGACCTGCTTGGCGACGAGTGGGCGGTGGACTGCGATGGCTTCACTCTCTACGTCGACGCGAGCAGTGTCGGCTGGCTCGACGGTGCCGAGATCGATATCGTCGCCGGCAGCGCCGGTACCCAGCAGCTGACCATCAAGGCGCCGCGCATCAAGGGTGAAGCACCCGGCGATGCCGCCTCGCTGGTCGAGCGCGTGCACTGGGTTGTGGAGAATGAAATCAACCCGCAGCTGGCCTCGCATGGCGGCAAGGTGGCCGTGCAGGAAGTCTCGGCCGAAGGCGTGGTGCTGCTTCGCTTCGGTGGTGGCTGCCAGGGCTGCGGCATGGCCGACGTGACCCTCAAGCAGGGCATTGAAAAGACCCTGATGGGCCGCGTGCCGGGCGTGACCGCCGTCCGCGACGCGACCGACCACGACAGTGGCCACGCGCCGTATATCCCTCGCGGCAACGCCGCCTGATCGCTGACGCGTGCCTCTGACCCGGGCCGAGCAATTCATCGACCTGCTGCTGGCCCGCCAGCAGCCCAGGGCCGTCCTCGAGAAGACCACGCGCCTGCCGTATGGCTGGGCGCTGTGGCTGCGCTCGCTGGGTCCGTTGCCGCGGCCGCTGCACGCCAGCGAGTTGATCGCGGTGCTGTTGCCGCGCCCGCTGCCGGGGCCTCCGGGGCAGCTGCCCCGGTTGTCGCCGTGGCAGGCGGTGCGTCGTCTGTTCTGGCAGGACTGGGATGCCGCGCCGCGCGACCAGCGCTGGATGCGCTGGATCTCGGCATTGGCCAGTGCGCTGCTGCATCTGCTGTTCTTCATGCTGCTGCTATGGGTAGCAGTGATCCGCACCACGGCACCGGAAGAAGAAGGCGCCGAAGGCCAGCGCGTGCAGGTGGAGTTCGTCGGTCGCGCCACCCAGGAAGGCGGCGGCGATCAGCCAGGTGCCGAAGCGGCGGCGGCTGCACCGCCGGGGCAGGTTGCAGCTGGCCAGGACGCAGGGGCCGCAACGGCGCCTGAGCCGCGCCCGGCGTCCGCGTCGGCAGCGGCGTCTGCATTCGCTCCGGCGGTGACGGCTAGCGTGCCACCGCCACCCGCCGAATCCGAGCCGGCGCCCGTCGCGGCACCGCCACCGTCACCGGTGCAGGCCACTGAAGTAGCCGAGGCCAGTACGGATTTCGTGGTGCCACCGGTCAGCGTGCCGCGCACGGAGGTCAGCATCGTGCCGCGCGACACCACGCCGACGGTGCGCGAGCGCAGCGTGCAGCCGGTGCAGGCGCCACCCACCCCGGCTCCGGTACGCACGCCTGAAGTCGCGGTGCGTGCGCCGTCGTTGCGTGACATCCAGGTACAGGAGCGCGAAGTCAGTACGGTCGATGCACCGGCGGTATCGCAACCGCTGCGCACGGCCGATGTGCAGGTCCGTGTGCCGCAGCGCGACGTGCAGGTGCGCGAGCGCGAAGTGCAGGCCGTGGTCGATCCGCAGGTGCGGATGGCTGCTGTGGCCGGGCGCGAGCCGACCGTGCGTGCGCCTGCCGGCCGTGACGTGCAGGTACGCGAGCGAGAAGTTGCGTCGGCACCCGCGGCGGCGCCCTCAACGTCCAGCGGCAGCGCGCCAGCGGCAACGGCGGCGCCTGCGGCCGGCACTGCAAGCCAGGCCAGCAGCAGCACGCCACGGTCGTCCGCCTCCAGCACGACACCGGCCCAGGCCGGCGCGCGTCCGGCTCCCAACCCGGGCAACTGGGCCACGCCTGCCAAGGGCGACGACTGGGGCGCGTCGAGCCGCAACCACGACGGCGCCAGCAGGGGTGCAAGCCAGGCCAGTGTGGCCGGCAAGGGCAATGGCCTGTTCAATGCCGATGGCAGCGTGCGCGTGCCGGGGCAGCAGGGTGACGGTCACGCCGAGCGTGGCGCCCCCGGCGGCGCCAATGATGGCTGGAGCAAGGAGCGCATCGCGCAGTCCGGCACCTGGTTGAAGCGGCCACCGTACGATTACACGCCGACCTCGTTCGACAAGTACTGGGTGCCGCAGGAATCACTGCTGGCCGAATGGGTGCGCAAGGGCATCAAGTCGATGGAGATTCCGTTGCCGGGCACCGGTACGAAGATCTCCTGTGTAATCTCGATCCTGCAGGCGGGTGGAGGCTGTGGCCTTACCAATCCGAACATGCAGGACCAGCCGGCCGTGGCACGGCCGCCGCCGGACATTCCCTTCAAGAAAGAGCTGCAGGAAGACAACGGCAGCCGCTAGCGGCTGCCGTTGTCCACGCATGTTCCCTATCCCCGCGCCGTTGGCGCGCCCCCTTGAACAACAAGGGGGCTTTTCGCTGGACCCACCGCGGGATGTGGCGGTCGTGCTGGCGTGCTTTGGTGGGTGCCAACCTTGGTTGGCGCAGAAGCGCCGACCAAGGTCGGCCTCTACCAGGGCGTTGCGCTTACGCGCTCTGCGACAGGAACACCCAGAACGGCACATCGCGGCCGACCCAGTCACGGCTGGCCTCATCCATCACATCCAGCAGGGTGTCGAAGTCCTTCTGGGTGGCGGCACGCAGTGCATCCACGTCGGCCAGGAACAGCGCGTAGCCGTTGGCCGGCAGCCATTGCAGGTCGCGCAGGTTGTCCGACAGCGCATCCCAGTTGCCGCCGAAGCCCGCCGGGAAATCCAGCTGCGCCGCCAGCCGTGCCAGCAGGGTGCGCTTGTCGGCCACGCCTTCCAGATCGATGCGGATCACCTTCAGGCCGGCGTCGCGCATCGCGGCGGCCAATGCGCTGATGTCGTCGCTGTCGATGGCGTAGACGCCAGCGTTGTTGATGTCATGCAGGCCGAGGCCGAAATCGTCATGGCTCATCACTGCGCTCCCTGGGCCGGTACGGTGAAGCTGCGGAATGATTCGTAGTGGTCGTCGGTGTAGTACCACGCCTCCGCCGGATCACCGCCGGTGACGATGCGGCGCGTGCCACGGGTGCGTGCGCCGGGGGTGTCCACGGTGTATTCGCGGTAGTAACCGCGCGGGCGCTGCGGCAGCTGTTGTTCGCGGTTGCCGAAGGTACTGCCGTCCTGGCGGTGCGGGAACGGCCCGCCGCGCTGGATCAGGGCGATGGTCTGCCGGGCTTCGGCGGGCAGGAAGGCGGGCAGGCCACTGTCATTGCCTGCGCCGGCAGCGGCCGGCGCACGCGCGGCGGGTGTGCCCTGCAGTTCCGGTGCGAACTGTGGCGCCGGAGGGCGCTGCATGAAATGGTTGACGACCAGGCCGAGCAGCAGCAGGGCGATGGCGGTGATCAGCAGCCGGGGGTTGCGCATGGGCAGGGGCGGGCAGGGGTGGTGGCAGGCACTGTAGCGCTCCTGCGCTGCACGGTGCATGAGGAGCGCGGTGCGTCACCGGTGCGTAACAATTGCCGTCGTGCTCACTGGCAGGACGCAATTTCCTTTACATCCCCCTTGGTAATCTGGCGGTCTGTCCCCATCATTCACCGCGCAACGCCCGACACCGTCGGGTGCCCTCGCAATCAGGAGATGCATCATGGCCTACACCCTGCCCAAGCTGTCCTACGCCTACGACGCGCTGGAACCGCATATCGATGCGGCGACGATGGAAATCCATCACACCAAGCATCACCAGACCTACATCAACAACGTCAACGCGGCGCTGGAAGGCACCGAGTACGCTGACCTGCCGGTCGAAGAACTGGTGAAGAAGCTCAAGTCGCTGCCGGAGAACCTGCAGGGCCCGGTGCGCAACAATGGTGGCGGCCATGCCAACCACTCGCTGTTCTGGACCGTGATGGCGCCGAACGCGGGCGGCAACCCGGTGGGTGACGTGGCCAAGGCCATCGACAAGGACCTGGGCGGTTTCGACAAGTTCAAGGACGCCTTCACCAAGGCCGCGCTGACCCGTTTCGGCAGTGGCTGGGCATGGCTGAGCGTGACCCCGGACAAGAAGGTCGTGGTCGAGAGCACCGGCAACCAGGACAGCCCGCTGATGGAGGGCAACACGCCGATCCTGGGCCTGGACGTGTGGGAACACGCGTACTACCTGAAGTACCAGAACCGCCGTCCGGAATACATCGGCGCGTTCTTCAACGTCATCGACTGGAACGAAGTCGAGCGCCGTTACCAGGAAGCGATCGCCTGATTGCCGTAATGGGATGAAGCGAAGAGGCCGGGGGAAACCCCGGCCTTTTTTGTTTCCCGGATTCTGGACGTCGGGTAGGACCTGGTGGGTGCCGCGCCTGGTCGGCCCGGTCGGCCCCGGGCGCGCGGGCGGGCAGTGCCGACCCAAGTCCGCAACCACCGACGCCTCCCACCGGGGCCCGTGGGGGGGTTTATGCGTGGTGGGCGTCTATTCCTCCAGGCGGGCTGGTTGCTACACCGCCCTTCGGCGGCCGGGCACAACAGCCTTG
>NZ_JASJSI010000072.1:11844-12548 GCF_030237085.1 Stenotrophomonas maltophilia group sp. Smal32 | reverse complement strand
GGGGCGGTTTTGTCACCTCAAGGTAAGGGAAGAAGTCCGACCCGGTTTACACGCTGGCGGGGGGGTTTTGAGCAATTTTGATGAAACTAAGGCCCGCGGGCTAAACCCGCGGATTTTTTTTTCCGGGTATTGTGGCGGTAGAGTAGGACGTGGGGGTTGCGTCCTTGGGGGCGAAGGGAGCAACGTCCGCGCGCGGCAGGGATGTGCCGACCAAGGTCGGCACCCACCGTCGGCACCCACCGGGGCCGGAGGCGGGGTTACTCGGTCGTGGCCGTATCACCCTGCAGGCGCAGGGTGGCCATCACGCCCAGGCGCAGGCCGGGCAGATCGCCGTCGGCGGGCAGCAGGATCGGCTGCTGGCGGATGCCGCCGAAGTGCTTGACCTGGAACAGCACGTCCAGGCCGTGACCACTGGCGCCGCCGCCGCTGGCCGCCGGGGGCTCGGGGCGACCGCCAGGATTGCGCCGGGCCGGCTGGAAGCCGGGGGTGCTGCGTACCAGTTCCACCGTGGTCGCGGAGAAATCACCGGCGATCAGGCTGGGCATGCCCTCGGCGGTGGCGCCGATCCAGGTCATCAGGTCGCTGGTCTGGTGCTGGCGCGCGGTGGTCTCGTCCGGGTCCGGGCGCAGCCGCGCCACATAGATGTTGACCAGCGCCTCGCCCAGCTTCAGCCGCATCATGCCGGCCGCACTGAAGGTGCCGGG
>NZ_JASJSI010000072.1:8858-11834 GCF_030237085.1 Stenotrophomonas maltophilia group sp. Smal32 | reverse complement strand
GTGGTGCAGGGTCACGCCATCCTCCCTGACCGGCAGCCGGGTCACCATGGCGTTGCCATGCCCCAGCGGCTGGCTGGGCGGGTCGGCGGTAACGAAGTCGCAGCTGTAGCGCAGCCGGCTGGCCAGCCAGCAGGCCGGATTGCGGCCCTGCTGCTGCAGCACCTGCTGCACCGAGATCACGTCAGGCCGCAGCTCGGTGAGCAGCTTTGCCACCTGTTCGCGACGCAGCTTCCACTGCGCGTCATCGCGACTGGGCAGTTCCAGTGCGGCCACGGTCAGCTGGCGCGGCTCGGCGTCACCGTTTGCGCTGGCCGGCACCTGCGTCCGAGCCTGGGCCGGCAACGCCAGCACCATTGCGAGGCAGCTGAGCAGGAGACGGGCGTGGGCGAGGGGGCGCATAACGATAAGTTTACGCTTTTGTCGTGGAGGTGCCGTGACTTCCGGCAGGGCCCAAGCTGCCTGCCATGGATTGGCACCGTTGTCATGCAGCCCTGCAGCGTGCTTCGCAAGCCCCGGTTCCGGTAACCTTGCGCCTTTCGCTTTGCAGGATTGCCTTACAGGATGAGCCACGACGCAGTTGCCCCCATCGCCGGCCAGGGAAAGATGCCGCGCCAGATCCCGTACATCATCGGCAATGAGGCCTGCGAGCGGTTCAGTTTCTACGGGATGCGCAACATCCTGGTGCAGTTCCTGATCACCTCGCTGCTGCTGCAGGAAATCACTGCGGAAGGGCGTGCCGGTGAAGCCAAGGACATCATGCACAGCTTCATGATCGGCGTGTATTTCTTCCCGCTGCTCGGTGGCTGGCTGGCCGACAGGTTCTTTGGCAAGTACCACACCATCCTGTGGTTCAGCCTGGTCTACTGCGCCGGCCACCTGTGCCTGGCGCTGTTCGAGAACAGCCGCGAGGGCTTCTTCCTCGGCCTGGGCCTGATCGCGCTGGGCGCCGGTGGCATCAAGCCGCTGGTGGCCTCGTTCATGGGTGACCAGTTCGACCAGAGCAACAAGCACCTGGCCAAGATCGTGTTCGACGCGTTCTACTGGATCATCAACTTCGGCTCGCTGTTCGCCTCGCTGCTGATTCCGCTGGTGCTGAAGAACTGGGGCCCGCAGTGGGCGTTCGGTATCCCGGGCATCCTGATGTTCGTTGCCACCTTCGTGTTCTGGCTCGGCCGCAAGCGCTACGTGCTGGTGCCGCTGCCGCCGAAGGATCCGCATTCGTTCGCCAACGTGGTGCGCACCGCGCTGACCGCGCGCGTGGCGGGCCAGGGGCGTCCGGGCCTGGTGATCGCGGTGCTCGGCCTGGTGCTGGCAGTGGCTTCGTTCGGCCTGGTGGGCTCGCTGGGCATCGTGATCTGCCTGTGCCTGGCGCTGGTATCGATCCTGGCCGGTATCGGTGGTGGCACCTGGCTGCAGCTGGATCGCGCCCGTGGCCTGCATCCGGCCGAAGCGGTTGAAGGCGTGCGCTCGGTGCTGCGCGTTCTGGTGATCTTCGCCCTGACCACGCCGTTCTTCTCGCTGTTCGACCAGAAGGCCTCGACCTGGGTCCTGCAGGGCCAGCAGATGCAGATGCCCAGCTGGTTCACCGCCTCGCAGATGCAGGCGCTGAACCCGCTGCTGGTGATGATCCTGATCCCGTTCAACAACCTCGTCCTGTACCCGGCCCTGCGCCGCTTCGGCTTCGAGCCAACCGCGCTGCGCCGGATGACCGCCGGTATCGCCTTCAGTGGCCTGGCCTGGATCGTGGTCGGCGGTATCCAGGTGGTGATGGACGGGGGCAACGCCATGTCGATCTTCTGGCAGGTGCTGCCGTACGCGCTGCTGACCTTCGGTGAGGTGCTGGTCTCGGCCACCGGCCTGGAATTCGCCTACAGCCAGGCGCCGCAGGCGATGAAGGGCGTGGTGATGAGCTTCTGGAACCTGACCACCACCATCGGCAACCTGTGGGTGCTGCTGTCCAATGCCGCCGTGCGCAATGACACGGTGACCCACAAGATCGCCAGTACCGGCCTGAGCGAGGCGGCATTCCTGATGTTCTTCTTCGCCGGTTTCGCCTTCGTCGCGGCGTTGGCCTTCGGTTGGTACGCGAAACGCTATCGTATGGTCGACAACTACCGTAGCGCCTGAGCCTGACATGACCCCCGTCAATCTGCTGTTGATCGCCATCACCGCCATCCTGTCGTGGATGGCGTTCAACAACCGCAAGCTGGCCGACCGCCTGATCCTGTGGCCGCCGGCCATCGACCGTCACCGCCAGTACGACCGGCTGGTGACCTATGGCTTCATCCACGCGGACTGGTCGCACCTGATCTTCAACATGATCACCCTGTTCTTCTTCGGGGGATTCATCGAGAGTGTGATGGTGCAGCTCACCGGCAGCTACCTCACCTACCCGGCGTTCTACATCGGAGCGCTGCTGGTCTCGATCCTGCCCAGCTACCTGAAGAACCAGAAGAACCCGAACTACCTCAGCCTCGGCGCGTCCGGAGCGGTGTCGGCGGTGCTGTTCGCCTTCATCCTGATCAAGCCGTGGTCGATCATCCTGGTGTTCTTCATCCCGGCACCGGCGATTGTCTATGCCGCGTTCTACGTGGGCTACAGCATCTGGATGGACAAGCGCGGTGGTGATCGCATCAACCACAGCGCGCACCTGGCCGGTGCAGCGTTCGGCGTGATCTTCATGCTGGCCATGCAGCCGAGCATCTTCACCCACTTCCTGCGCGAACTCTCCAACCCGACCTTCCGCCTCGGCGGCGGTTGAGGGGCCGGGGGGGGGGGCCGCGGGTGGGCCCCCCCCGGCGGGGCGGCCCCCCCCGGGGCGCCCCCGGGTGGTTGCGCGAAGTTTTTATCAAAAAACACCACAAAAAATAATACAAAACTCGGCAAAAAAAAAGTTTAGTATTTACCTTACAACCCCCCATTATCACTACCCCCCACCACAGCAATATTAATAAAAAAAAAAACCCACCCAAAACC